>CAYNXE010000057.1:0-12520 GCA_964400995.1 uncultured Odoribacter sp. | reverse complement strand
CGGACAAATACATCTATGTTATGGAATTCAAGCTGGACGGTACGGCGGAAGAAGCCTTGCAGCAAATACACGACAAGCAGTATGCCCAGCCCTTTGCATCGGATAGCCGTGAGGTGTTTAAAATCGGCGTGAATTTCTCCTCTGAAACCCGCAATATCGAACGGTGGATAACGGAGTAAATTTTAAATGATAAAGAAATGAGAAAACATATACCCAATCTGATTACTTGTATGAATGTCACTTCCGGTGCGTTTGCCATTTTTCTGGCAATGTACGGTTGTTTGCCGGAAGCCGCTTGTCTGGTGCTTCTTGCCATGATTTTTGATTTTTTCGATGGCATGGTTGCTCGGTTGTTGCACGTGAAATCGGAGCTGGGCAAGGAACTGGACTCTTTGGCGGACGTGGTCAGTTTTGGGGTCGCTCCGGCGGTGTTGGCGCATTTCCTGATGCTGGAAGTGCTTCCGGAGGGGGCTGTCCGGCACTTTGCGGAGTTGGCGCCGGGGATGAAAGTCATGTTGTTCTGTCCGTTGCTGATTCCTGTTTTTTCGGCTTATCGCCTGGCAAAGTTCAATTTGGATACTCGGCAGGTTTCTTCTTTTATCGGGATGCCTACCCCTGCGAATGCTTTGTTTTGGGTGACCTTGGTGTTCGGATCGGTCTATACGCCGGAGTTGTACGGGCGATTGTTCGGTAATGTCTATACTTTGGGCGTGAGCGCCTTAATCTTGTCTGTCCTGCTGATCAGCGAACTGCCCATGTTTTCTTTGAAGGTTTCGGGTTTCGGCTGGCGGGAAAACAAAGGTCGTTACCTTTATTTTATAACTCTAATTGTGTTGGCGGTGCTGTTCAAGGCGGCGGTACTGCTCTTTGTTGTTCCGCTTTACGTCTTTTTTGCCGTCGTGTCGGCATTGGTGAAGTTTACCACCCCAAATCGTTAATCGGGTCGTAGTCTACGTAATCGTAGTTCGGAGAAATCACGTTGTTGCACTTGAATTCTTCGGGAGAGTACAATTTCGGCAGTTCGAACTGTGTTATTGCAGATTCCAGGCTGGTGCCCCAGTCGCTCCAATCCCCGTAAAAACTGATGAACTGGGTAAGTATGATGATACCTGTTATCACGGCGGCGGCCAGTGCATATTTCAGCAGCCGGTGCAGGATGTTGCCGGACGTTTCTAGATTAATCAATTCCGATATTTCGGCAGCCGACGGTTGTTTTTGTTGCGAGGTGTGTGCGATCGGTTTTATCGGTGCCATTTCCACTTTCGGAATATTCACAGGAGCCATGCCGTAGGTTTCGGCGAAGAAGTTGTTTTTGTCGGGTTCAAAAATGATGTTGAACCGACGGTCGGTATAGAATACGCCGATGTCTCCGAAAGCGACTCTTTGTCTTTGGTTCAGTCTGATTTTTAAATCCTCGCAGAACAGTTCCACTTGGATGGTAGCCTTTTCATAGCTGATGTTTTCCTTGCTGGCTACCCAGTTGACCAGCAGTCCGTCGTTGTGGGTCAGGTTTCGGTTGAATAGAATATCTTTTGTGGGGGGACAGATCAAGCCGCTGTTCTCGTCAATGTATGCACTTTTATAGTTGCAGATAAATCCTCCGAAATCGGGGATAATCACGCAATCATGTAGAAATAATAGGTCAGATATGTACTCTATAAACCGATGCATGCTACAAAAGTATGAAAAATAGAAATAAAACCAATAAACATGAATAAAATTTCTTTCTTTTTTAATGATTTATTATCAGGTGTTTCCGGAAAAAATAAAAGTTAATAAATTATTTAAGAAAGTTGCCCGTTTTTTAGAAATATTGGCGATTTATTGCTTACTTTGCGTCACATTCGAGTTAAACCATAAATCTTGTCCTATGAAGGTATTTGTTACAGGCGGCACCGGGTATATCGGTTCGCATACGGTTGTTGAGTTACAACAAAACGGTTTTGACGTGGTTATCGTGGATAACCTTTGCAATTCCAATATCGCCGTGTTGGACGGTATTGAAAAGATTACGGGTAAGCGTCCTGAGTTTGAGAAGATTGATTTAACTGAAGCGGATAAGGTGGAGGATTTCTTTTCCCGTCACAAGGACATTGTCGCCGTGATTCATTTTGCGGCATTGAAGGCTGTTGGCGAGTCGGTGCAAAAACCGTTGGAATATTACCGGAACAATTTGAATTCCTTGATGAATGTGATTTCTTCCATGAAGAAATCGGGCGTGAAGAATCTGGTATTCTCTTCTTCCTGTACGGTTTACGGTCAGGCGGACGTGCTACCGGTGACCGAACAGACGCCCCGCAAGCAGGCGGAGTCGCCTTACGGAAACACCAAAGCCATGTGCGAAGACATTATGCGCGATGTGGCGAAAGTGGAAAAGGAGATGAATCTGCTCGCCTTGCGTTATTTCAATCCGATTGGAGCGCATCCGTCGGCTTTGATTGGCGAATTGCCCAACGGGGTGCCCAATAACCTGATTCCTTACCTGACCCAGACCGTTGCCGGTATCCGGGAGCAGTTGAGCGTATTCGGAGACGATTACAATACGCCGGACGGTTCGGCTATCCGGGATTACATCGATGTGGTCGATTTGGCGAAAGCCCACGTGGTTGCCATTCGTCGTCTGTTGGACGGAAAGAACAAGAACAATTACGAATATTTCAACATCGGAACCGGAAACGGCGTGTCCGTATTGGGCTTGATAAAAGCATTCGAGAAGGCTACCGGCGAGAAAGTGAATTACAAGATTGTCGGTCGTCGTGCCGGAGACATTGAAAAGGTGTGGGCGGATACTTCTTATGCGAACAACGAATTGGGTTGGAAAGCCGTGGCTTCTTTGGAGGAGACCCTGGCAAACGCCTGGCGTTGGCAGAAGCATTTGATGAAATGATGAATTCTCCGGAGATTGTCCAAAAGGACGGAATCCCTTGGAAAGAATATGAAAAAAACGACTCCTGCGGGAGCCGTTTTTTTGTTTATTTCTTTGCGGGAGTCTCTTCTAAAATCCGGTCGAAGAAGACGGCGTAATTGTCGATGTAGTCTTCCGGGGTCGTATATTCCGTGACGGGCTTGCCCGATTTTGCCGCATACTCTTTCAGTTCGGGGTCTACCTCCTGACTGTTGAAGATGATGCCGTCGGAATAATCGAATGCCAGTTTGTTGACGTTGGTGTGGGTCGGGTTTTTGAGAATCTCCACGTCTTTCAGCGTGATGCTGTCATCGGTGATTTTCTTGGCGAAGTCCGGATGCAAAGTGCCCTGGAACTGGTCGTTGTAAGCGGAGAAAACGACTTTCGAGTGGGCGAACATCGGGTCTTCGTTGTATTCTTTTTTCAGGTACAGCGGAACCAGTGCCGTAATCCAGCCCTGGCAGTAGATTAAATCCGGTGCCCACCTCAATTTTTTTACGGTTTCAAAGACGCCCCGTGCGAAAAAGATGGCACGCTCGTCATTGTCCGGGAAAAAGACGCCTTTTTCATCTTCGGTGACGTATTTGCGCTGGAAATAGTCTACGTTGTCAATGAAATACACTTGCATGCGGGCGGATTGTATGGACGCGACTTTGATAATCAGCGGGTGGTCCGTGTTGTTGATGATTAGGTTCATTCCTGACAAACGAATCACTTCATGGAGCTGGTTCCGTCTTTCATTGATGCAACCATAGCGGGGCATGAATGTCCGGATTTCCTTGCCTTTCTCCTGAATGCCTTGTGGCAGAAAGCGTCCGATGTGGGCCATTTCCGATTCAGGCAGATAGGGCGTGATCTCTTGAGATATAAAAAGAATCTTTTTTTTCGCCATAACTACGTTTCCCAAAAACCATACAAAGATAGGCAAAATTGTTCATAATTAAAAGTCTTTGAGGAAAATTGAAATTTCCGGTTCCGTGTCGGTGTCTTGCGGACGTGTCGGAATTTGTTTATATTTGGATAGGTTTTCAGTCAATGGAATGATGGCAGAGCACAATGAACTGGGCAAATTGGGCGAGGATAAGGCGGTGGCTTATCTGGTGCGGAAAGGGTTTGTCGTGCTGGAACGCAATTGGCGTTCGAGATGTGGGGAGTTGGATGCGATTTGCCGGAAAGACGGACTGCTGGTGATTGTCGAGGTGAAAACCCGGAGTTGTCGGGAAGAAAGACCCGGCGAATTGTTGGATTTGAAGAAAAGACGGAGTATGCGCCGGGCGGCGGATGCCTATGTAAAGGCGAAACACATCCGGCAGGAAGTTCGTTTCGATTTGGTTTTGGTCACCGGAGAGAAGTTGGAGGTGGAACACATAGAGGACGTCATCCAGGTGTTTGAGTGACCGGCGGATATATCGGCAATGGTGTGGAGAATCGCCGATGCGGGTAACGTCCGTTTTTAAATTAGCGCATTATTGTCTATTTTTGTTCCCGACAA
Source organism: uncultured Odoribacter sp. (assembly GCA_964400995.1). Lineage (GTDB taxonomy): Bacteria > Bacteroidota > Bacteroidia > Bacteroidales > Marinifilaceae > Odoribacter. Next base: position 8,123 of record CAYNXE010000057.1, on the reverse strand, counting down.
ATAAAACGTAGCAGATGGATGATTCATTGTTAGAGAAATTGGAGTCTTTTTACATCCGTTTCCAGGAAATCGGACAATTGATTACCGACCCGGAAGTGATTCAGGATATGAAACGGTATGTGCGTTTGACAAAGGAATATAAGGAACTGGAGGAGATTACGGCTGCCGGAGACAAGTACAAGGCGGCGTTGCGCACGTTGGAAGAATCCAGGGAGATTCTGGCTACGGAAAAAGACCGGGAATTGTGCGAAATGGCGGAGGCGGAATTGGCGGAACTGACCGAGAGATTGCCAGTGATGGAACAGGAAATCAAGATGTTGCTGATTCCAGCCGACCCGGAGGACGGCAAGAATGCTATCCTGGAAATCCGGGGAGGAACGGGCGGAGACGAGGCGTGTTTGTTTGCCGGAGATTTGTTCCGGATGTATGCCAAGTTTTGCGAGAAAAAAGGCTGGAGACTGGAGGTGTCCAGTTTTAACGAAGGCACTGCCGGCGGATACAAGGAAATTGTTGCCAGTGTGTCGGGCAGCGGCGTGTATGGCATTTTGAAATACGAGTCGGGGGTGCATCGGGTGCAGCGGGTGCCGGAGACCGAGACGCAGGGACGGGTGCATACCTCTGCCGCAACGGTTGCCGTATTGCCGGAGGCGGAGGAGTTTGACGTGCAAATCAACGAAGGGGAAATCAAATGGGACACTTTCCGTTCCGGAGGTGCCGGCGGGCAGAATGTGAACAAGGTGGAATCCGGCGTCCGGTTGCGGTATATGTGGAAAAATCCGAATACGGGCGTTTCGGAGGAAATCCTGATTGAGTGTACGGAAACCCGGGACCAGCCCAAAAACAAGGAGCGTGCCCTGGCGCGGTTGCGTACTTTCATCTACGACAAGGAGCATCAGAAATATTTGGACGACATTTCAGCCAAACGGAAGACGATGGTGAGTACTGGCGACCGTTCGGCGAAAATCAGGACATACAATTATCCGCAGGGGCGGGTGACGGACCACCGGATCAATTTTACCTTGTACAATCTGCAAGCCGTGGTGGACGGGGAGTTGGACGAAATCATTGAAAAGTTGCAGATAGAGGAGAATACGGAGCGGTTGAAAGCGAGCGGATTGTAAACGGAAGAAACGGTCATTTATATTTAAAATTAAGATATGATGGATTACACTCAATTGTTTGAGCAGATAAAAAGGAAGAAATCTTTTCTCTGCGTCGGTTTGGATTCCGATATGGCTAAAATTCCGGCACATTTGCTGAATACGGAAGACCCCGTATTTGAATTCAACAAGGCGATTATTGAGGCGACTGCCGAGGTTGCCGTTGCTTACAAGCCCAATATCGCTTTTTATGAAAGCCGTGGAGTAGAGGGCTGGATGAGCCTTGAAAAGACGATTCGGTACATCAAGAAAAATTACCCGGAGATTTTTACCATTGCAGATGCCAAGCGGGGGGATATCGGTAATACTTCCCAGATGTATGCGAAGGCATTTTTGCAGACGCTGGATTTCGATTCCATTACGGTGGCGCCGTATATGGGCGAGGATTCCGTGACGCCTTTCCTGCAATACGAGGGGAAATGGGTGATTCTGTTGGCGTTGACCTCCAATAAGGGAGCTTTCGATTTCCAGTTTTTCGACAGCGAAGGGGAGAAATTGTATGAGAAGGTGCTGAAAAAATCCCAGGAATGGGGAGACGCCCGGAATATGATGTATGTCGTGGGGGCGACGAAAGCTGAAATGCTGGAGGGCATCCGACGGATTGTGCCCGACCATTTCCTGTTGGTGCCCGGTGTCGGAGCGCAGGGGGGCAGCCTGGAGGAAGTGGCCAAGTACGGAATGAATGCCCATTGTGGTCTGATTGTCAATTCTTCCCGGGGCATCATCTTTGCAGACCATTCCGAAAACTTTGCCGTGCGTGCCGGGGAGGAAGCCCGGAAGCTCCAGAAAGATATGGAGCGGTTGTTAAAGGAAAAGGGAGTCTGCTAAAATCCTGGAACTGATGTTATTTATTAGGCAAATCCGTTGCTTCAAAATGAAACAACGGATTTGTTGTATGGGCTTGCCTTACCCGATTTGTTCGTAAGTAAAGTAGGGAAGCGGTTCCACCAGGTAGTGGAGTGCCTTTTCCTGATTCATCCCGTCCAAGGGGTCGTGAACGTGCCCGAAAGTGGCCTTGATGCCCATATTGATGAAATGCACGGCTCTTTCGACGGCTTCGGGCAGGCTGTCGCCGTTGAGCAGGCAGCCGGTGATGACGCTGGCAAAGGCATCGCCTGTTCCGGGGTAGGTGGCGGGAACGTAGTCGCTGCACACCCGCCACATCCGGTGGTCGGTCCGGTTGTAAGCGATGGTCGCTATGTTTTTGTTCTTTTCTGCCGGCGGTGCGGAGGTGATGATGCAATACTCCGGTCCCAGTTCGCTAAGCGCCCGGCACCATTCAGAAGCCTCCTCGGGGGTAAGGTCCGGACGGTAAGGCCTGTTTAAAAGCAGCGCCGCCTCGGTGAGGTTGGGCGTAATCACTTTGGCTTGGGAGCAAAGTTGACGCATGCCTTCCACCATTTGTTCGTCCATACCGGGGTAGAGTTGCCCGTGGTCCCCCAAAACCGGATCCACCAGAATGAAGTTGTCGGGTTGTTTGAAATCGTTGAAAAAGCCTTTTACAATCTGCATTTGCCGATAGGAAGCCAGATAGCCGGAATAAAGGGCGTCAAAATGTAAATGGAGCTCTTTCCAGTGGTCTATGATCGGCTGCATCTGGTCGGAGAGGTCGAAACTGCGGAAATTCTTGTATTCGCTGTGGGCTGAAAGTATGGCTGTCGGCAGGGGACATACCTGATAGCCCATATAGGACAGAATGGGAATGGCTACCGTCAGGGAAGCTCTTCCGTAACCGGAGAGGTCGTGGATTGCTGCAATTTTTTTCATGGTTGCATTTTGCACAAAGATAATCAAAAAAGATAAGTCCGTATTTGTTTCTTTCTTTTCGAATGAAATTCGATTTTTTTTGAATATATGATATAAAAATGATGGGTATGTATAGGAATTAATGATGATTTATTAAATTTGACCCTGTAAAAATAGGGGTTGAATTTCAAAAATCAATAATTTATGGCAAAAATCAGATTTTCTGCATTGGAAGAAATTTCTCACCGCAAGCCGGTCGAAATGAGCCAGCGTCACCGGGTGTCTGAGGTTTTCGGATGCGATGTGCTGACTGTTGAAAAGATGCGGCAGTATTTATCCATAGAAGCGTTCAAGAAATTGGAGAAGGTGATGTCCGAAGGCGGGGTTATCGACAGGGGATTGGCGGACCAGGTGGCTGCGGCAATGAAGGTGTGGGCGGTGGAAAAGGGAGCGACTCATTACACGCACTGGTTTCATCCGTTGAATGGTGCCACGGCTGAAAAACATGACGGTTTTATTGATTTGCAAAAGAACGGTTCCGTTATTGAGGCTTTTGACGGCCGGATGCTGGTGCAGCAGGAGCCTGACGCTTCGAGTTTCCCCAACGGAGGTATTCGCAATACTTTCGAGGCGCGGGGCTATACGGCGTGGGACCCGGGATCGCCCGCTTTCATCAACAACAACACGTTGTGTATTCCCACCGTGTTCGTTGCCTATACGGGTGAGGCGCTGGACTACAAGACTCCCCTGCTGAAAGCGCTTGCCCTGATTGACAAGGCGGCGGTCGGGGTGTGCCAGTATTTTGACAAGGATGTGCAGAAGGTGGTGGCTACCCTGGGTTGGGAGCAGGAGTATTTTTTGGTGGACGAGGCTTTGTTCAATGCCCGTCCTGACTTGAAGCTGTGCGGGCGTACCTTGATGGGACATTCGGCAGCCAAGGACCAGCAGCTGGAGGACCATTATTTCGGAGCCATTCCCGAGCGGGTGAATGCTTTTATGGACGAACTGGAATATGAATGTCACCGTTTGGGCATTCCGGCGAAGACGAGACACAACGAGTGTGCGCCCAATCAGTTTGAATTGGCACCCATATTCGAAGAGGCGAATCTGGCAGTGGATCACAATCAATTGTTGATGTCGACGATGAAGCGAATCGCCAAACGGCATAAATTCCGGGTGTTGCTGCACGAAAAGCCTTATAAGGGCATCAACGGTTCCGGCAAGCACAATAACTGGTCTTTGCTCACGGATACCGGGGTGAATTTGTTGTCGCCGGGAAAGAATCCGAAATCCAATATGCAGTTTCTGGTGTTCCTGGTGACGACGACCAAGGCGGTGCTGGAGCAGGAGGCTTTGCTGAAGGCTTGCATCGTGTCGTTGGGAAATGAGCGTCGTTTGGGCGGGGATGAGGCACCACCGGTGATTATGTCCGTGTTCCTGGGACAGCAGCTGGATTCCATTTTGGACGAGATAGAGCAGAAAGTGAGCAGTAAGAAAATGAGTCCCGATGAAAAAACGGAATTGAAATTGAACGTGGGCAAGATTCCGGAAATCATGCGTGACAACACGGACCGCAACCGTACTTCTCCCTTTGCTTTCACCGGAAACCGTTTTGAATTCCGGGCGGTGGGTTCTTCGGCGAATTGCGGCGGGGCGATGATTGTGCTGAATACTGCCGTGGCGGAGCAATTGAATGCTTTTAAAAATGAAGTGGATGCGCTTATCGAGAAAGGGGTGAAGAAGGACGAGGCGATTTTCCAAGTGCTCCGGAAATACATCATTGCCTGCAAGAAGATACGTTTTGAGGGGAACGGATACAGCAAGGAGTGGAGGGAGGAGGCGGCAAGGCGGGGGCTTTCCGTCAACAGCGACTGTGTCGGGGCATTGAAAGCCTATCTGTCTCCCAAGGCTAAAAAACTATTTGTGGAGAACGGCATATTCACGGAGCGAGAGTTGGAGGCGCGCTATGAAATCAAGAACGAAGCCTATCTGAAAAAATTGCAGATTGAATCGAGGGTACTGGGGGATTTGGCGTTGAACCACATTATCCCGACGGCGATTGTTTATCAGAACACCTTGATAAACAATGTACGCGGATTGAAGGATATTCTGCCGGATGTGTATGCCGAAATCGGTGAGGTGCAATTGAAGTCCATCAAGGAGATTTCAGGGCATATCCAGGAAATCCGGACGTTGGTGGATGAGATGACGGAAGCTCGCAAGGTGGCCAACAACACGATTCCGAATGAAGTGGAACGGGCGATGGCTTATGCTGAAACGGTGCTGCCCTATCTGGACAAGATTCGTTATCACATTGATAAACTGGAGTTGTTGGTGGATGACGAAATCTGGCCTTTGCCGAAGTACAGGGAGTTGTTGTTCTTCAAATGATTTTACGGATTGTGCGGGAGTGGGCGGATTGCCGGTTCCCGCGCATTCCTTTCCGGCAGATTTATTCCATTTTCAGCAGTTCGTCCAGGTGCGTCCGGTCGTTCCACAGGCGAGGCACTTTGTGTTGCCCTCCCAGTTTGCCTTTTTCTTTCAGCCATTCATTGAAAAGTCCCGGACGGGCGATATGAAGCCTTAGGCGTTCCAGTGACAGCAACCGTTTGGCTTCGTAGTCGGAATTGAGTTTCTGGAGTTCGTTGTCCAGGATTTCGGCAAAGTTTTCCAGATTTTCCGGTGGCGTGGCAAATTCAATCAGCCATTCGTGGGCTCCTTTTTGTCCTTCCTCCATAAAAATAGGTGCCGCTGTAAATTCAAAGACGTTGGCTCCTGTCTGTTCGCATGCTCGTTTGATGGCCTCTGTCGCATTGTCGATGATGAGCTCCTCGCCGAAGGCATTGATAAACAATTTGGTTCGTCCCGTAATCCTGAATTTGTAGGGTTTTGTCGAGGTAAAGCTGACGGTATCGCCAATCATATACCGCCACAGTCCGCTGTTGGTGGTGATAATCATGGCGTAATTGACGCCGGTTTCTACCTCTTCGAGGAGCAGGGTTTTGGGATGTGTTTTCCCCATTTCGCTGATGGGCATAAATTCATGGTAAACCCCGTAATCCAGCATCAGCAGCATGGACGGATCTGCCGGATCGTCCTGCAGTCCGAAGAAGCCTTCGGAGGCATTGTAAGTCTCCATGTATTTCATCTTGGGATGGGGCAGCAGGCGTTTGTATTGCTCGCGATAGGGGATGAAGCTGATGCCTCCGTGGATGAACAGTTCCAGATTGGGCCATACTTCGTGCAGATTCTCTTTTCCCGTCTTTTCCAGTATCTTGTGGATGACGGTAAGGAACCAGGAGGGAACGCCGGCAAGACAGCGAACATCCTCTTTAATGGTGGTTTCGCATATTTTTTCGATTTTCTCGTCCCAATTGCTCATCAGCATGATAGAGGAATCGGGGGTTTTCATCATGTTTGCCCAAAAAGGGGTGTTTGAAATCATGATTGCCGAGAGGTCGCCGTATTGGCAATTGTTGTTGGTTCGGCTGACTTCGCTGCTGCCTCCCAAGGCCAGTGTCTTTCCGCTGAATACCTGTGCGTCGGGGTTGAGCTTGTTGAAGATAGCGATGACGTCTTTGCCTCCCCGGAAATGACAGTCTTCCAGAATGGCAGGGCTTACCGGTATGAACTTGCTTTTGGCGTTCGTTGTGCCGGAAGATTTGGCGAACCACCTGACTTCCTCCGGCCACAGCAGGTTGTTTTCACCTTCCATCATACGTCGAATGTCGTTGCTGATGTCCTCGTATTGGATGACGGGCAGCCTTTCACGGTATTGCTCGGCGGTGAGGATGGTGTCGAAATGGTATTTTTTCCCATATTCCGTATTCGCCCCCTTGAACAGCAATTCTTGCAAGACGGCACGTTGCACTTTCGCAGGGTTGTTTTTGAAATATTCTATCTGCGTCAGACGTTTTTGTGTGAATATGGATAATAGGGAATTGATGAAAGCCATATATACTTGGTGATGTTTTTACGGGTTTAATTTTCAAATGGCAGTTCCAGTTGTTGGTCAAGCAGGTTGAAACTCATCCGGTGGAAATCGGTGGTGCCGTATCGTGCGATGCCTTCTCGGTGTTCCCTGGTCGGATACCCTTTGTTCTTTTGCCAGTTGTAGTGGGGAAATTGCTGGTGCAGTTTCTCCATGTATTCGTCCCGGTGGGTCTTGGCCAGGATGGAGGCGGCTGCAATGGACATGTATTTCCCGTCGCCCTTCACGATACAGAGGTGAGGGATTTGGGAATAGGGCTTGAATCGGTTGCCGTCCACGATGATGTGTTCCGGGCGAACGGTCAGTTGGTCCAATGCCCGGTGCATCGCCAGAATGGAGGCGTTCAATATGTTGATTTGGTCAATTTCATGATTGTCGACGCTGGCTACTGCCCACGCCAGAGCCTCTTGTTCGATGACGGCACGTAGCCGGCTCCGTTGTTTCTCCGAGAGTTGCTTGGAATCGTTCAGCCATTCATTGGAGAAATCGTCGGGAAGAATGACGGCGGCTGCAAACACCGGACCTGCCAGACAGCCTCTGCCGGCTTCGTCGCAACCGGCTTCGATACAATTCGTTTTGTATTTCAGTTCAAGCATACCCTGTCTTTTTGCCGGCTTTTCCTGCCGTTTTTTAATTTATATCTTACAAAGATAAAATTATACAATCTAAAAAGTACCTTTGCAAAGGTAAGCATTTTCGATGTAGCATGTTCATTTTTTGTCGATTTTATGTGGTCTAAAGAAGAGCTAAAGGAACTGAAGGTCGCTTTCTGGAGCGGCTTCAAGCGTTATTGTTCCCGGCATAGGATTTATCGCAAATGGGTGTTGACCGGAGTGAAAATCAAGTGTACCCAGTTGAAATTTTTTGCGGACGACCGAAAAGCGTTAGTGTTGTTTCAGATTGACCACAAGAATGATTTGCGGCGGTATGAGGTGTACGAATGTTTCCAGTCCTACCGGAAGTTGATGGCGGCGGATTGCGGGGAAGACCTGAAATGGGAGGAGGATTACGTTGGCATCGACAGCCGTGTGGTCAGTGCCATTTATTTTGAATTGCCGGGAGTCAGCCTGTACAATCCGTCCGACTGGGAGAGGATTTACGCTTTCTTTGCTGAAAAAATGCCTTTGCTGGAGGAGGCTTACTGGGAGTATCGGGATTTGATAACCGAGCGGTTGAAAGGGGAATCTTAGATTTGGAAAATCAAAAAATATTCATATATTTAAACA
>CAYNXE010000056.1:0-12595 GCA_964400995.1 uncultured Odoribacter sp. | reverse complement strand
CGGTATAATAAAATGCAAAATACCCTCTTTCTATCTCTTTCAACCACCGGTCATGAGAAATGACCAAACCGCCTCCGTCCAGATAACAATAGAAACCATTGACCGAATCCCCCATAACAGTGGCTTCGGATAGGAAGCCCCTAAAACCGTCATCCTCTTTCTGGCAACCGCTAAAAGCGAATGCGCAGAAAAGCAACAAAAGCATTCCCCAAAAAACATTTGTTCTCATATCCTTGGAGTTTAATTTATATTCCATACTTTTTCTTCCGGAACAAATATAACAAGAATGTACGACAAATAGTTCATATAGAAATGAAATACGGAAAAATATTTGCGCTTCGGCACAGGGAAGGTACGGTAGGGAGTTGGAAAATATTGCTTATATTTGCAAGAAATCTAACGGACAGGCGCCAGGCGAATGAACACCGAACAGGAGAACGAGTTATTGGAAGCCGTGTCGAAAGGCAATCAGAACGCTTTTCGCCAGCTTTTCGACCTTTGGTATAAGCCGATGTGCGTATATGCCCTGAACTACATCGACTCGTTCGACGATGCCGAAGACATTGCCCAAAATATTCTCGCCACGTTCGGGATGAAGTACTCCAAGGAAAGATTCAAGGGATCGCTAAGGGCATATCTGTTCACCTCCGTACAATATGAGTGCGTGCGCTGTCTGAAAAGACAAAGGAGATCCCTGAATATGGATGCGTTGTTTACAGAGGGAGAACAAGTCATTTTCGCAGTTCCGGAAATGGAAACGGAAGAGACATATAGCGAAGAAGATTACCGCCGTCTAATGGAAGACATCGAGAAACTGCCGGAACAGGCACGCCGTATTTTCACCCTGGTTGTCCTGGAGGACAAAAAATACAAGGAAGTGGCAGCGTTGCTGGGCATTTCCGTGAATACGGTAAAGACCTCGCTGGCACGGTCGTTCAAGCGTTTGAGAAGCTCTCTCGGACTGATTGTTACCCTCTTATTACATTAAAAATCGAAGATTTTTTTTCATTTCTTGTCACCCATTTCCGCCTTGCCTACTTTTGATATTAAAAGCGTGTTGAAATGATGGAACGTGACCAGGAAATGATGTTATGGTTGGCTGCATGGATAGAAAATCCCGCAGAAACAGCCGAGAATGCTGATTTTAAGACCTTTCTGCAACAAGAGGACAACCATGCTGCTTTTGTGGAACTACTGAAGTCTTACCGGAAAGCCCGAAAAATCACCCTTTGCCATAGAATTGACTCTTCAGCGGCTTGGGCAGAGATGCTGAAAAAAACGGCGCAAATGCGACAAAAGAGGTTGTTTGTCCGGATAGGACGAGTTACCGCAGCGGCAGCTGTCGTAGCTCTTTGTTTCTTTTTGTGGCAACCAGGAGAGCAACCGCAATCCGACACCCTGGCTTCCGGAGACACTTCACAGAGAGCCGTCATCCGGGTGGCGGACGGCGAAGAATATGCGCTGTCAAACTCCACCGGCGGCATGGTTGCCGGACTTGCAGGCGTGGACATATACCGGGACGAACAGAACAATATTCGCTATACGGTGAAAGATTCCGCCGGCGTAGAGCTACAGACAAACACGTTGTCGGTTCCCCGTGGCGGTTTTTATTCCATTGTTCTGACGGACGGCACACGTGTCAGGGTGAACGCCGCTTCGCAACTGACCTATCCGGTGATTTTCTCGGGAGAAGAGCGAGTGGTGTACCTGCATGGCGAAGCCTACTTCGAAGTAGCTACTGATGCGCAGCACCCTTTCCGGGTGGTGTGCGGCAATCACCAGGTCGTGGTCACCGGCACGAAATTCAACGTCTCCGCTTACACGGATAAAATGTGCGCGACGCTGGCAGAAGGAACGGTAACCGTGCACAACGGCCGGGAACAGCAGGCACTGCATCCTGGAGAACAGGCGGTTGTCTCGGATGAAGACATCCGGGTGCAACCGGTAGATGTGTCCATATATACCGCTTGGACGAGAGGAGAGTTTGCCTTTGACAACGTCCCGCTGGGCGAGATTCTGGAAACGCTGGGACGTTGGTATGACGTGAAATTTCACCTGCTCGACGAAGAACTGGGCAAAGTGACATTTACCTTCTCGGCACCCCAGGACGAGAATCTGATGTTTATCGTGAAGCAACTGGAAAACGTGTCACCGGCACGTTTTACGGAGGAAGCGGAAGGCATCACCGTGTCGTCCAAAAAATAAAAAGTGTGGCGCTGCGAACACCACACTTCGTAATACCCGGTTTCAAGTGAAGCCGATATTGTTAAATCTACAAATTTATGAAAAAAAGAACTATGGAAAAAACGGAATCGAGGAATCTACACCATTCCATGCGCTGGGGACTCCGGCTGCTGCTGTTTGCAGTTTGGCTGGGGTTACCGGGAATGCTGGCGGCACAACAGACAGTGACCTTCCGAATGGAAAAGGCACCGCTGAAACAAGCCTTGCAGTTATTAAAGGAAAAGAGCGGCGTGAACTTTGTTTACAACACGCAAGATGTCGACGACCGGACGGTCATCTCCGTCGTGGTGGAAAACAAATCGGTAGAAGAAGCGCTCGATATGTTACTGGCTTCTACACCTTATACGTATGAACAAGTGCGAGGCTATTTCTTGATTAAGAAGAAAAACACACCAACCGTAGACACGAAGACGGTGAAAGGAATCGTCAGGGACGAGCACGGGCAACCGATGCCGGGGGTGAACGTGAGGATTGACGGAACGCACGTGGGACACTCTACGAACGAGAAAGGAGAGTTTGTTATGGTCGGTATGATTGAAGGGACAAGCTTGGTGTTTTCGTTTATCGGTTACGAGGAGGTGAAAAAGACCGTGGGCAAACAGACGGAAATGGAGATAAGGCTGACGCCGGCGACAACGGAAATGGACGAAGTGGTGGTGACCGGTATGTTCAACCGCCGTGCCGAGAGTTTTACCGGGTCGGCAACGACCGTCCGAGGCGATGAATTGCGGCGTGCCGGTAATCAAAACCTGCTTTCAAGCCTGAAGAACATCGACCCTTCGTTTATCCTGACCGACAATCTGGAGCAGGGAAGCAACCCCAATCAGATGCCGGAAATCTACTTGCGGGGACGGACATCCATCAAAGGAGAATATGAAGGCAATCCCAACCAACCGCTGTTCATCCTCGACGGTTTCGAAACGACTATGGAAAAGGTATATGACCTGAATATGAACCTCGTGGCAAGCGTAACTCTTTTGAAAGACGCGGCCGCGAAGGCCATTTATGGAGCCAAGGCCGCCAACGGCGTAGTCGTCATCGAGACCGTCCGTCCGCAAGAAGGGCGATTGCGGGTGTCCTACACCGGAAGCGTGGACGTATCGGTACCCGATTTGACAAGCTACAACCTGTGCAATGCTTCCGAAAAATTGCAGGCTGAGGTGCTGGCAGGGAAATACGAGTCAAACAGCCCCGCCGAACAAGCCCGTCTGACGGCGGAATACAATGCGCTATACAATGAAATCGCACGCGGCGTGGACACCTACTGGCTGTCACAACCGTTACGCACGGGAGTCGGTCAGAAACACTCCCTCTACATCGACGGTGGTGACGAGGCAATGCGTTATTCCGCCAACATCAGTTACAACCGCATCAACGGCGCGATGAAAGGCTCCGACCGGCGAACCATTTCCGGCGTGGTGACGCTTTCTTACCGTTACAAGAGCCTGTTGTTCCGCAACAACCTTTCAGTAGACAAGAACAAGGCGTTCAATTCCCCTTACGGTTCGTTTTCCACCTATGCCGAAATGAATCCCTACCTTCGCATTCGGGATGAAAAAGGAGCATTGATCAAGGATTACGGTAACGGGGTCTACAATCCGCTTTACAATGCCACCATCGGCACGAAGGATTGCAGCGGTTACACGACGGTGACCGAAAATTTCTACGGCGAATGGAACGCTTTGAAGAACCTGAAAGTGACAGCACGCATGGGCGTTACGCTGCGGAACGAGGACAGCGACGTGTTCAAACCGGCGTCACATACCGATTATGCTTCCGTACAGACCTGGGACAGCAATTATGCCAACCGCGGACAATACATAAAGGCTTCCGGCAAGTCAATGAACGTGGCTGTGGATGCCGGTGTGAACTATTCGTTGGAAAAGGGACGGCATATGCTGTTTGCCAATGGAACATATAGCTTGACGAAGAGCGAAAGCGAGTCTTACTCGACAACCGCCATCGGTTTTCCCTCTGACAAACTGGACTTCATCACCGCAGGCAACAGTTACGTGACCGGCAAGCCTACCGGCAGCGAGAGCACGGTGAACACCGTCGGTTTCACGGCGGCAGCCAACTATTCGTATGACGACCGCTATCTGGCAGACGCCTCATGGCGTGTCAGTGGTTCTTCGCAGTTCGGTGCCAACCAACGCTTCGGTTACTTCTGGTCTGCCGGCTTGGGATGGAACGTGCACAAGGAGGCTTTCATGCAACAGCAAGAGGTGGTCAATCTTTTGAAGATAAGAGGGTCGTTAGGATACACGGGTTCTCAGAACTTCAGCGCCTATCAAGCCATACCGGCATACAATTACATCACCGACAGCAACTATAAAGGAGAAATCGGTATGATTCTCGCCGCCCTAGCGAACGAAGATCTGAAATGGCAGCAACAATACGACCGGAACATCGGTTTCGATATGACGCTGTTCAACCGCCTGTCGTTGCGTGCCGATTTTTATTCCAATATCACGAAAGATTTGCTGACGGATATTACAGTGGTACCTTCCACCGGTTTCGGCACCTACAAGGACAACCTGGGCGAAACCCTTAACAAAGGTTGGCAGATCGGTGCAAGCTACCGTGTATATTCCAAAAATGACACGTATGTGAACGTGAACGCCAACCTGTTGCACAACTCAAACAAGGTTCGCAAGATTGCCGATTACCTAAAAGCCTATAACGCTGCGATTGACGCCGAAAAGGATAAGTATTCGGGAGCGGGCGCATCAGAGGAGTTGCTGAAAATGCAGCGCGACCCGTCCACCCGCTACGAAGAGGGACAGAGCCTATCGGCAATCTGGGCGGTACGCTCCATGGGCATCGACCCGGTGACGGGACAGGAAATCTTCCTGAAACGCGACGGCAAGTCGACAACCACGACGTGGTCTGCCGCCGACCAGGTGGTTTGCGGTGATACCGAGCCCAAAGTAAATGGTAATTTCGGTATCAGCGCCGGCTGGAAAGGCCTGGCAGTTTCGCTGGCGTTCACGTTCAAGATTGGCGGACAAGTGTACAATTCCACCTTGGTGAACAAAATCGAGAACGTGGACGTGAGAAACAAGAACGTAGACCTTCGGGCACTGACGGAACGTTGGAATACGCCGGGCATCGAAACGCGCTTCAAGTCGATTGCGGACTGGAGCACGACGAAGTCCACCTCCCGCTTTGTGGAGGATTTGAACGAACTGGTGCTTTCCGCCGTGAATGTCACTTACGACCTAAACCGGGTGATTCGCAAAATGCCTTTCGAGAATGTGCGCTTTACGTTCAATATGAGCGATATCGGACGGTTCAGCACAATGCGCCAGGAACGCGGTACGTCCTATCCTTTTGCCCGTGCTTTTTCAGTGGGGCTGACAGCCGATTTCTAATTTAAACCATAAAGAACGATGAAAAAGAAGATTATATACATGATGATAGCGGGATGGGGATTGTTGACCCTTTCTTCCTGCAACGACTGGCTGGATGTCAGTCCGAAAGAAGAAGTCAAGGTGAAGGAGAATTTCACGACTGAATCAGGTTTCAAAGAAGCGCTGACAGGCGTTTATATGTTAATGAAGTCCAATTCGCTGTACGGACGGGAGCTGACCTACGGAATGGCGGACGTACTGGCGCAGCAGTGGGGAAATATGACAAACTCACACAAACATTACCAATTGTCTCGATATGATTACAGGGCAACCAATTCAGAGGAAATCATTCAAAACGTATGGTCGGAGGCTTATAACGCCATTGCCAATGCCAACGTGTTGATTGATTATGTCGACAAGGCGCCGGAGATACTGTTTACCGCCAACAACCGGGCGATTATCCGCGGAGAGGCGCACGCATTGAGGGCAATGCTACACTTCGATATGCTGCGTCTGTTCGCACCGGCTCCGGCACAGGGCATCAACCGGCGAGGCATTCCCTACGTCACCCGCTACAGCAAGGATACAACCGCCTTTTCAACGGTGGGCGTTTGTCTGGAGCGTATTCTGGAAGACCTGGGAATAGCAGCTTCCGAACTGAAAGCCGACCCGGTGTATGAGCAACGGGGCGATATGGCGGATGACGAAAGTTATTTGCAGAATCGGGGGTACAAACTCAATTACTATGCCGTTCGCCTATTGCAGGCTCGCGTGAACCTCTACAAAGGAAATCTCACGGAGGCGTTAGAAGCAGCCAAAGAGGTCATCGAGCAGTCGCATTTCACGTGGACGCCGGATCATGAAATTTATGCTGAAGAGGATAAGCGTAACCGAGTATTTACCGAGGAGTTACTTTTTGGTCTGCATACGACAAATCTGTCCGATAATTACGATAATGATTTTACACTTGAGTTTCTCAAAGGTTATTGGATTTGGGATGCACTTTTTGAAATTACAAAAACAGGTTATTCCGGAGATTATCGTTATGAATATCTTTCTTATTTCGATATGGGGAAATATGCTCGTTATTCCACTAAATTACGACAGCGGACGGGAAATGCTGCTATGACAGGATTCGATGAAACAATGCCTTTGCTTCGTCTTTCAGAGGCTTATTACATTGCAGCAGAGGCGGCTTTTGAGTTATCGGGGAATGTGGCAGACGGAGTCGGTTACCTGAATACGGTACGCACCAAGCGCAACATCATAGAAGAACTGCCGACTACGTTGACGACAGATGAATTCCGTGAAGAGATTTACAAGGAGTATGCGAAAGAGTTTATCGCGGAAGGACAATTGTTCTTTTATTTCAAACGAATGAATGTGTCGTCTATTCCAAATCTTCCATGGGATCTTGAATTTACACTTGATTCTTATGTCTTGCCGATTCCGTCGGAAGAAATCAGTAACCGTTAAATGATGAATGTTATGAAAAAGATAATTGGAATACTATTTGGAATATGCCTGCTAGCAGGGTGTACGAAGAACGAAGTGCCCGCTTATTCCGACTTGGATAAAGTATATTTTTACGAGTCTCGTTCCGGTATTAATGGAGTATTGGACATATTGGAAGAGCTAAGTTATTCATTTGCAACTAAAAGCAACGCACTTACGGAAGGACGTCTTGAAATCAAGGTGCGTTTGCAAGGACGGGTCGACCCAGAGCGTGACCGGGTGGTGCGTGCCGAAGTGATTGCCGACAGCACGACCGCCGTGGAGGGAACACATTATCGTTTGGAAGAAGGTGTGATTAAAGCGGGCGAATACGAGGGTGTGCTACCGTTGATTTTTTATCGTACGCCGGATATGAAAACGGAAATTTTCCAGATTAAGTTGCGTATGGCGGATAGTGACGATTTGAAAGCAGGGCTGGAAGAAAGTTCCAATATTCGTGTATTGGTGTCGGATTTGTTGATAAAACCAAGTGATTGGGAGCGAAATTTGCAGTTATTTTTTGGAGAATATAGTCCCAATAAATACCGTTTTATGATTAATACATTAGGAATTGAAAATTTTGTAGCATTGGGTAGTTATGAAGAGCCGACAGAAGGCAAATATACGTCAGCACAATTTAATCTTTTTGCTTACCAACTGCGAGAGGCTTATAAAAAACATCGTGAAGAAAACGGTCCAATCTATATGGATGACAATGCTGAACCGAAGGTGGAAATCAGTTTTAACAACTAAAATGTAAGATTATGAAACATATACTATTAGCGGCATCCCTTTTAGTAGCAACCTTTTTGACAGCTTGTTATGACGACAAAGGGAATTATGCTTATTCGGCAATCAATGAAATCACAATAGATACCATTGGTCGTCAAACGGAATTCGAAGTATTTCAGTTTGATAGCCTCCGGGTAGAACCTGCTATCCGCTTCGCATTGGAGGATATTTCGGATGAAGACATGGAATACCGTTGGACAATTTTCAATAATGGGGATAACAACAGAGTATCCGAAGTAATCGGTACGGAACGTAATCTTGCTTGTGTTGTGCGGCAAGCTTCCAATATTACGCCTTATTCACTTGTTTTAGACGCAAAAAACAAACAGAGTGGGATTGCAACACAAATGATTTATACGGTCAATATTACGTCAAATATCGTTTCCGGTCTTGTTGTTTTGCACACGGATGGTACACAGAGCGACCTTGATTATATAGCTACACCGCGTGCCGTACCAACAATTTCCGAAACACGCCATTTGCGGAATATTTATTCTATGGTGAACAACTCCAAACTATCAGGAACACCTAATTTTGTTGGTTCAATACGTGTGACTCGACCTGTTGTGAATTCTGTATATGTCGGTATGCAGGAGGAACTTTACAAATTGTCAGGCAAAGATTTTGAATTTGAATGCTTGGCAGAAGAAATGCTTCCCGTTGTGTCGACAGGACGTAATTTTCAATACTATTATGCTCCTGGCATGACTAATAATACTCAGTTTCTGATAAATAACGGACAAATGCATATGATGAGCAATCAACGGGATTTTGAAATTACTTTCCCGGCGCCGTTGGAACCCGATGCCAGATTAGGTGCTGTTGATTTGGCTCCTTATATTTATGTTCCGTCGGCTGCATATACTGCTGGTTATGCCGCTGTATTTTATGATCGTTTAGGGAAACGTTTTGTTATGGCTCCTTATTCTTATATACCAACACCAGTCAAAATATCTCCTTTTGACAATCAAACGTCTAAATTTGATGTAAATAACATCGGCATGGACATCTTGTGGTTTGAGCGCGGTTATCAGGATTACGGTTACGCCGTATTCCAGGACGATGCCGGTGCAAAATGGCTTTACATTGCCGATTTTAACAAAAAAATGGATGATAATATTGCTGTAAATAAGTATAATATGAGTTCTTTGCCTGAGGCGAATAAAATCAAATTCTATTCTACCGGTAATAGAGGAGAAGTGTTTTTGTATGCAACAGAAAGAGATATTTATACTTATGAATACAATACGTCATCTCAGGCAGTTAAGATTAATGAACCATTCGGGGCAAATGAGGCAATTACGGCAATGAAGGTGTACAAACCCCTGGTAACGGCTTATGAGTCCTTGAATGCAGCTAATGGCACGTTGCTGTACGTGGCGACTTGGGATGGAAATGAAGGTCGTATTTATGAGTTTTCACTTAACGTAGCTAATGGATATTTGCGCGACAAGAAGCCGCTGGAAGTATTTGACGGCATGGGACGAATTGTGGACTTTTGTTTTAAAGTAGAAGGCAATAATTAAATAGTGGTTTTAAAGTTAAAGACAAATATGAGAAAATGGATAATGATATGCGCCGCTTTGTGTTTTCTGATGGGCAAAGCAGGTGCGCAACAAAACGGGGCTCCCGCCTCGGTGTATAACACCGACCATTTGGTGGCAGGAGAAAGAACACAGATTATTTACAACCCTTCGCAAACGCCGCTGGCGGGAGCGAAAGAGGTGAACGGCATCGTATATCTCTGGAAAGATTACGAGTGGACAGCCGACGAAGTGGCACTGACACGGCGGGATTCCTGCTGGGTCGGCACTTATCAGGTGCCCCTCGGCACGGCATTGATTTGTGCGGTGTTCCAGAACGGTGACGTGGTGGACAAAGGCGGCAGGTCGACTTATGCACAGATGACCTTCAATCCGGAGACGAATGCCAACTACCCTTCCGCATACGCGGGATGGGGCATCCTCCGCAATCCGTTGTTGTCGGAAACTTACGGCGTGCCGAATTTCTGCGACACCACCAACAGCATCGGGGATGATGTCATGTTTTTCTGGATTTCACAGCAATTGCGGTATTTCCCCGGAGAGCGTGCCAACGTGTTGAAATACGCCATTCCCCTGCTGAAAACATTGGGACAGGACAGCCTCGCCATACTGAAAACGTTGCGGGAAGAAGCAACGTTGATTCTGAACAATGCGGAATCAACGGAACGGCAGCTGATGGATGCCCGTCAACTGGTGCGTCAGGAACTGCGGGACGATTCGCTTTTGCTGGCTTTGGAGGCAAAAACGCTGGAGAAATTCCCGAAAGGACTGCTGGCACGCAACCGGGC
Organism: uncultured Odoribacter sp.; assembly: GCA_964400995.1. Taxonomy (GTDB): domain Bacteria; phylum Bacteroidota; class Bacteroidia; order Bacteroidales; family Marinifilaceae; genus Odoribacter. The sequence continues at coordinate 2,380 of CAYNXE010000056.1, read as the reverse complement.
TAGCCGTAAAATCATAGGTATGAAGAATGAAGAACGGGTTCCAGCCATCCAGGAACTGATACGGCAATTCCCGCCTGCGCTTTATGTCGGTCTGCAAAGCGAGGACGATAAGTTCTATTACGATATGGTGCGCGGATACGTTTATACACCGGTGGTGGAGGCAAAAAACTACTCGGCGGTATACGAGCAAATGAAAGCATCGCCGTCGTGGTTGTTGTCCACCTATTTCTGGCATCTGGTGCATATACCTTATCGCAACGGAGAAGCAGGCGTCGAAAAGCTGGAGCCACTGGCAACCGCACTGATCCAGGAAATGCTGGTTCATCCGCGGGAAGGTGCCGAGCGTCTACTAACCCCTTCCGAACACAGGAAACAAGTGATATTACGGAATGCCGACCACCTTTTTGTCTATGCACAACTGTTGGCAAAGCACGGACGTTATGCGGAAGCGTTGGGATGGGTCGACAAGATTCAACCGAGATTCGGTTACAAAGACGCTCCTTTCAATGAATTTCGTGCCAATCTGTATGCGAAATATGCGGAAGAGATCATCCCGCTGCTTGAAAACAGCGTCGGCGAAAATGCCGCCACCCAATCCATGCTCGACAGATTGAAAAAGGATTACGTCGCCCGCACGAAATCCGCCCGAGGATTCGAGGCATACGTGGACGGACTGAAGAAGCCTGAATTACTGGAGGCTATGCGGGAAAAGATAATGAAGAGTATGATAAAAGAGAAAGTCGCCGACTTCTCCGTGACCGACCTCAAAGGAAAAACCCTCTCTTCCGCCTCCATGAAAGGCAAGATCATCATCATCGACTTCTGGGCAACCTGGTGCGCGCCTTGCAAGGCTGCCCTGCCGGCGATGCAGATGTTGGTCAACAAATATGCCAAAGACAAAGGCGTTGACTTTTATTTCGTAACGACCCAGGAAAGACCGGCGGGCTTGACGGAAAAAGTACGGAAATACGTCGAGGAAAAAGGATTCGAGAACATGAAGTTCGTCTGCGACCTGCCCGGCAAAGACAAGACCAACGACAAATTCTATGAGGCGCTTGCCAAGCAATTCCATTTCTCCGGCATTCCCATAAAAGTCGCCATTGACGGCGATGGATACCTGCGCTGGTATTCCTGCGGCTACAACGGAAATCCGACGGAACTGGTCGATGAAATCAGTTTCGTGATTGAAGAAATCAAAAAAGAAGGCAAATGAAAGCATTGATTTTAAGCATTTGTTTGTTTATCAGTTTACAAATATTCCCGGCAATCGGCCGGGAATATTTGTCCATACCGACGGACACGCTGTTCCCAGCGGGATGCGAAATGCGAGAACTGACGATTCCCGTGAATGATTCCATCAGCTTGTCCGGAACCCTCTCCGTACCCGCTGACGGGCGCAACACGCATCCGACAATAATCATTATTTCCGGAACGGGACAGCAAGACCGTGACGGAAAATTCGGCAACCATTATCCCTTCCGACAGATTGCGGTTTTCCTGGCAGAACAGGGCGTGGCGGTCCTACGGACGGACGACCGGGGCGTGGGACGCTCCACGGGCGTCTATGCCGAAGCGACCACCCGTGATTTTGCAGAGGATGCCCTCCGCATGATAAACGTCTTGAAAAAACAACCGGGCATCGATGCCGCACGCATCGGTCTCCTCGGTCACAGCGAAGGAGGCGCCGCCGTGATGATGGCGGCGAAAGCATCGGCGGACGTGGCGTTTGTCGTTACCCTCTCCGGACTGGCAACCGACGGTATGATGGCCTTGAAGCTCCAAAATCACGAACTTGTGCGCTCCGCCCGCAATCGCGACGAAGCGTGGAAAGAGGCAAACATCGCCTTCTTGGATCTCCTTTTCGGCTGGGTAGCCGACGTGCCAGCCGACCAGAGTTTGGAAGAACCGGTAAAGGCGGCTTATTTCGGCTGGCTGAAACAACAGCCCGATACGCTCCTGCAAGTACTGGGGCTGAAACACCGCGAGGACATCTACATCAGCCGCTACCTTTATACAGCAAACACCCGCTGGTATCGCGAAATGCTTGCCTACGAACCGGCAGATTACATTCCTTTCGTCCGCGTACCCGTCCTGGCTTTCTACGGCGACAAGGACGTCATGGTACCTGCCGAAGAGAATACAGCAAACCTCAAACGCCTGTTGGAAAAAGGAGGAAATACCCGTTATCGCATTGTCAAATGCCCTGAACTAAACCACATGATGCAACATTGCGTTTACGGTACTCCCGATGAATACCTCGGTCTGGAAGAAACTGTCGCACCGGAAGTCCTGCAAACGCTGGCGGAATGGCTAAAGGAACATATCCTTTAAATCATTCCACCACCCAACGATCGATGCTCCTTGTTTCCGATGAAAAATT
>CAYNXE010000055.1:0-12677 GCA_964400995.1 uncultured Odoribacter sp. | reverse complement strand
ATAATTGTGTATAAAGACGCTGTAAATTCAAGCACTGCTTTCAAGTACCGTCCTGCGGGGCAAGCCGGCATACGCTCCGACAAATGTAAATAATTAATTGAATATTGAAAACTATTTTCCTTATCATTTCTTCGGGGGGCGCGGACGTTTTCCCGCCGGGATGCCGGAAGGTGCGTCCGGGAATTTCCCGGCAAGGGATTGAAATGTTTATTTTTTCCACTACCTTTATACCGTTTCTAAAGTTGTTTATTTTAAAATCAAAAGTTATGGAGACGATAAATCAATACATTGAAGCAAACCAGGAGCGTTTTTTGAACGAATTGTTCGAGCTGATACGCATTCCTTCTATTTCATCCGAGGCGGAGCACAAGGCGGATATGTACCGTTGTGCCGAAAAATGGAAGTCGTTGTTGCTGGAGGCGGGAGCCGACCGGGCGGAGGTTTATGAAACCAAAGGCAATCCTGTGACCTACGGTGAAAAGATAATAGACCCTGCATTGCCGACCGTTTTGGTGTACGGGCATATGGACGTGATGCCGGTGGACCCGATTGACTTGTGGCATACGCAGCCTTTCGAACCGGTGGTCAAGGACGGCAAGATTTGGGCGCGGGGAGCCGACGACGACAAAGGACAGGCGTTTATGCACGCCAAAGCGTTTGAATATATGGTGAGGACGGGGAATCTGAAATGCAACGTGAAGTTTATGATAGAGGGCGAGGAGGAAATCGGTTCGCCCAGTCTGCCGGAATTTTGCCGGAACCACAAGGATATGTTGAAAGCCGATGTCATTTTGGTGTCGGATACCAGTATGATTGCTCCGGATGTGCCGTCCATTACGACGGGACTGCGGGGACTGGCGTATTGGGAGATTGAGGTGAAAGGTCCGAATGCCGACTTGCATTCCGGTATATTCGGCGGAGCGGTTGCCAATCCTGCCAATGTGCTTTGCAAGATGATCGGCGATATGATAGACGACAAGGGACACATCACCATACCCGGATTCTATGACGACGTACTGGAGGTGAGCGCGGAAGAGCGGGCGAAAATGGCGAAGGCTCCTTTTGACCAGGAGGAATACAAGAAGTCTTTGGGCGTCAAGGAACTTTGCGGCGAGGAGGGATTCTCGACCAAGGAACGCACCGGTATCCGTCCGACGTTCGATGTTTGCGGCATTTGGAGCGGCTACACCGGCGAAGGCGCCAAAACCGTGTTGCCTTCGGTGGCATACGCCAAAGTGAGCAGCCGTCTGGTGCCGAATCAGAAACACGACAAGATAGCCGAATTGTTCAAGGCGTATTTCGAATCCCGGGCACCCGAATGCGTCCAGGTGAAAGTGACCTACCTGCACGGAGGACCTTCATACGTATGTCCGATAGACCTGCCCGCTTACAAGGCTGCCGAAAAGGCATTCGAGGAGGTTTACGGCAAGCAGCCCGTACCCGTTCGTTCCGGGGGTAGTATTCCGATCATCGCCACATTTGAAGAAGTGTTGGGCATCAAGTCTATTTTAATGGGATTCGGTCTGGGCGCGGATGCCATCCATTCTCCGAATGAGAATTATCCTTTGGAGCAGTTTTTTAACGGCATCCGGACAATTCCGCTGTTCTACAAGTATTTTACAAAGAAATAAAGTGTGAATTGTCAATTAATTAAGTAGCTTTGCACGAATTTTAAAAATACCTTTATCGATACAACGTAGAAATGAGAAAATGGAGTATTGAGGACTCAGCGGAATTGTATAATATCAACGGCTGGGGGCTGAATTATTTTTCGATTAATGAAAAGGGACACGTTGCTGTCACACCGAAAACGAATGGGCCTTCGATTGATTTGAAGGAATTGATGGAAGAGTTGCAGGTGCGCGACGTGGAGGCGCCGGTTCTTTTGCGGTTTCCGGATATTCTGGACAACCGGATTGAAAAAATCTCGAATTGTTTTGAAGCCGCTGCCCGCGAGTACGGATATACAGCGAAAAATTTCATTATCTACCCGATAAAGGTCAATCAGATGCGGCCGGTGGTCGAAGAGATTGTCAGCCACGGAAACAAGTTCAACATCGGACTGGAGGCAGGCTCCAAGCCCGAATTGCACGCGGTGCTTTCCATTGACATCGACTCGGACGCGATGATTATTTGCAACGGCTACAAGGACGAGAGCTACATCGAATTGGCTTTGCTGGCGCAGAAGATGGGGAAACGGGTATTCCTGGTTGTGGAGAAGTTGATGGAATTGAAGACCATTGCCCGGCTGTCCAAGAAAATGGGCATCCGTCCCAATATCGGCATTCGGATTAAACTGGCAAGCTCCGGCAGCGGCAAGTGGGAAGAATCGGGGGGAGATGTCAGCAAGTTCGGCGTCAATTCCAGCGAACTGCTGGATGCGCTTGCCATTCTGGAGAAAAACAAGCTGGCGGATTGCCTGCAATTGATCCATTTCCACATCGGCAGCCAGGTGACCAACATCCGGCGCATCAAAACCGCCTTGAAGGAGGCGTCGCAGTTTTACGTTGAACTGAAACGTATGGGATACGATATTCATTTCGTGGATATCGGCGGCGGTCTGGGTGTGGACTATGACGGGACGCGTTCCGCCACTTCCAACAGTATGAACTACTCCATCCAGGAGTATGTGAACGATGCGGTGTCGGCTATCGTGGACGCCTGTACGAAAAACGGACTCTCCCAGCCCAACATCATCACGGAATCCGGACGTTCGCTGACCGCCCACCATTCCGTTCTGGTGTTCGAGGCGCTGGCAAGCACCAGTCTGCCCGCTTTCGACGAGAACGAAGAGTTGGCGGAAGATGCCCACGAGCTGGTGAAAGAACTGTATGACCTGTGGGAAAATCTGAATCAGCCGCGTTTGCTGGAGACCTGGCACGATGCGGTGCAGTGCCGGGAGGACGCATTGAATTTGTTCAACCTGGGACTGATTGATTTGCGTACCCGGGCGCAGGTGGAACGGTTGTTCTGGTCCCTGGCGCGGGAAGTCTATGAAATGGCGGAAGCGACCAAGCACGCCCCCGACGAGTTGAAAAAGATTGCCAAGATGTTGCCGGACAAGTATTTCTGCAACTTCTCGTTGTTTCAGTCCTTGCCGGATTCCTGGGCGATTGACCAGATTTTTCCGATTATTCCGATTTCCCGCCTGAACGAACAGCCGACCAAGTCCGCCACGATACAGGACATCACCTGCGATTCGGACGGCAAAATCAACAACTTTATATCTACCCGTAACTTTTCCCACCACCTGCCCGTACACGAGCTGAGTGCCAAGGAACCCTATTATCTGGGCGTGTTCCTTGTCGGAGCTTATCAGGAGATTTTGGGAGATTTGCACAATCTGTTCGGAGATACGAATGCCGTTCACATCAAAGTGAAAGGGAATGAGTATGTGATAGACAAGATTATCGAGGGCGAAACGGTTGCGGATGTGCTGGAATACGTGCAGTTTACGCCGAAGCGTATGGCGCGTACCGTCGAAGTCTGGGTGACGACATCCGTGAAGAAGGGTATCATCTCTCCCGAAGAGGGACGGGAATTCTTGTCCAACTACCGTTCCGGATTGTACGGATATACTTATTTGGAGTAAAAATGAAAATACGCTAAAATCAAAAAAGATGAAACGTGTAATTTTAAGTTGTATTTGCTTGGTTCTGGTGGGTGGCATCGCATATGCGGGCAACCACATAAGCAAGGATTCAAGTTGGATTTACGGAGGAAATTCGAGTCTGAACCTGAATCAGGTCAGCCTGAGCAACTGGGCTGCCGGGGGTGAGAACGCCATCGGGTTTGACGTATTGCTGAATTACAGTGCCGACTATAAAAAGAACAAACATTTGTGGCAGAATCGCCTGGAAATGGCCTACGGTCTGAATCAGACGGAGCTCAACGGAACCAAAAAGACCAATGACAAGCTCTATTTCTCTTCCACTTACGGATACGAGATGACGAAAAGCCTATATTTGAGTGCTATGCTTGATTTCAATACCCAGTTTGCCAAAGGATACGATTACAAAGCGGACCCGAAAGTACTGATTTCGGAGTTTATGGCTCCGGGCTACCTGACTACCGGTCTCGGTTTGACGTGGAACCCCAAGGCCTGGATTACGGCTACGCTGTCGGCAATCTCCTGGAGGGGAACTTTCGTGGATAGCCGGTACTTGTCCGACCAGGGGGCATTCGGCGTGGAACCGGGCGAGCGGCTTTTCTCCGAAATGGGTGGTAACCTGAAGGTGGAGATGAAATACGAGTTTTTGAAAAATATGTCGATACAGTCGCGTGTGGACCTGTTTTCCAATTATCTGGACAAGCCGCAGAATGTGGATGTCAAATGGGACGTGCAGTTGAATATGACGGTCAACAAGTGGTTCTCCGCCAACATCACGACCAATATGATTTACGACGACGATACCAAGATTTTGCAAAAGAACGGCAAAAAGATACCGTGTCTGCAATTCAAAGAAAGTCTGGGCATCGGGTTCCAGGTGAATTTCTAACCCTTCACGGATGGAGAGATATGGAAAAGTTGTGTTTCGGAGATTTTGAGGAACAATATACCGATTATGCCCAAGCGGAGATTGCCATTCTGCCGGTGCCTTATGACGGCACCAGCACGTGGCTGAAAGGTGCCGACAAGGGACCGCAGGCGATACTGGAGGCTTCTCCCAATATGGAATTTTATGACATAGAAACGGACTCGGAAGTGTTCAGGCACGGTATTGCCACGTTGGACGCCGTGACCGAGGATGTTTCTCCGGAAGCTATGGCGGAGGCTGTGGAACAGCGTATGGATGCCATATTGAAAGACCGGAAGTTCCCGGTAATCTTGGGCGGGGAACATTCCGTCAGCATCGGAGCCTTCCGGGCGGTGGCAAAACACTACGACAATTTTTCCATTCTGCAATTGGATGCCCATTCGGATATGCGCGATGAATATGAGGGTTCACCTTTCAACCACGCCTGCGTTATGGCGCGGGGCAAGGAGGTCACACCGAGTTTTGCGCAGGTCGGCATCCGCAGTTCTGCCACGGAAGAGAGACACAATGTGGAGGCGGACCGTATATTTTATGCGCACGAAATCAAGGAGTCGGGCGATTCCACCTGGATGTACGAGGTGTCCCAAAAGCTGCTGGACAACGTGTATGTCACGATTGACCTGGACGTGCTCGACCCTGCCTATATGCCTTCCACGGGGACGCCGGAGCCGGACGGACTGGCGTATCGCGACCTGTTGAATTTGTTGAAACTGGTCAATGAACGGCACAACATCATCGGTCTGGATGTCGTGGAACTTTGTCCCAATGCGGTCAACAAGGCGCCCGATTTTCTTGCGGCGAAGCTGATTTATCAGATTTTAAGTATAAGGTTCAAGAATTGACGGACGGATGCTTGCTTATGTCATCATAGCGATTACCGTAGCGGTTTCCATTGCCTGTTTCAACAACTGGCAGCTTTTCGACAAATTGTCCCTGAAGCCTTATCGGGCGGTTCACGCCGGGGAATGGTACCGGGTGATTTCTCACGGTTTTGTCCACGCGGACTGGACGCATCTTTTTGTAAATATGTTTACGTTCTGGTCGTTCGGGCAATATATCGAGCAGGTTTTCCAGTATATGGGTTTCGGGCAGTGGGCTTTCGCATTGCTTTACTTGGGCGGGATGATTGTTGCCTCCGTCAGAGACCTGTTCCGTTACCGGAATGCCTCGTGGTACACTTCTGTCGGAGCCTCCGGTGCGGTGTCGGCAGTACTTTTTTCTGCCATTTTCCTGAATCCTTGGGACAAGATACTGCTTTTTGCCGCCATACCCGTTCCGGGCATTGTGTTCGGAGTGCTTTACCTGGCGTATTGCCAGTATATGGCTCGCCGGGGCGGTGACAACATCAACCACTATGCCCATTTCTACGGGGCAGTCTATGGTTTCATTTTCCCGATTTTATTGAATCCCAGTCTGTTCCGGATGTTCTTGGAGCATTTCAGGTGGTGAGGTTAGTTTACAGGATTTCCCAGCGTCCGCCTTTTGCCCCTCCCGCTCTTTTCAGCCTGTTTTCCGACTTGAGCCTTGCCAGGTATATCTGAACGGTCGATGAGGCGATGTTCAACGTGTCGGAGATTCGGGCACGGGAAATTTGAGGATTCTCTTTGATTAATTCCAGTATTTTATCGGCAAGGGTTATGTCGTGTTTCTGACCGATTTTCTGACCGATTTTCTGACCGATTTTCTGACCGATTTTCTGGTTGGCATTCTGACCGGGTCTGAAATAAGTGACGGTTGATGCCACCAATTCGCTGTCAATCTCCACCTTCTCGCCTGTCAGTTCCCGCCACGACAATATCCTGCCAATGCCGTATCCGGCGTTTTCCGCCAGTCGGGCATAGCGGAAAAACATAATGATGTTGGGATTGCGCGGAAGAGATTTCACCTTGCTGCGATGGGCGGTCAAGGCGATAGGGAATTGCCCTGCGTTTTGAAACTCTATTTTGTGGTTGTAAACAATTACGCTCGAGTGCATCGGACTGAAATAGTCGGCGTGTGCCAACATATTGACCAATCCTTCGCGCAGACAGTATAGTTGCGAGTTGTCTTCGGGAGAAAATCCGTTTGGACCGGTCATAAAAGGATTGTCGGCGAATGAACGCAAGCGTTGAATCAGCATTTGAAAGTATTCCCAGATGTTTTCTTGTTCAGGCATCCGATAAGTGTAGCGGGCTTCGGCGTCTTCATAGGACTTGCCGGGGCTTTCGCGCTAATAAATCCAAAAGTGCCGGATTTGTTTGACGATGACCGTTCTTTTGCCGAACATCAGCAGTCCTCCATAAGTGAGAATACCGTTGTCGGAAATGCCGGTTTGCTCGCAAAATTCGTTGAACTCCAATTGGTTGAATGGCAGTTCCGGATTGAAATCCTGCAGCCGTTGTCGATAAGTCTCTATTGAAATCGGATGCAAATCTTCCAGCGATGTTTCCGCTACCGTCATATCCGATTTGCTGCCGAAAGTCCTTTCTCGCATAAAAATGCCGATTTCGATGTCAGTAGCTTTCTGGTCGCTGCTTCCGACGCGGATAAAAGTGTTGGACAGGTTATGGTTCAAATAGACCGGCTTGCAAGTGGAGGGCGGAATCCGATAGACCAGTACGGCTTTGCCGTCAATGTCGAATTTATGGACGGTTGCCAGGATTGGTACGTTGAATTTGGAAGTCGACCTTAAGGTCGTGGACATATCTTGTTCAATCTTTTCTATGTTGTCGAGACCGGCAATTTCATAGGAGGGAATACCGTTCATTCGATGCTCCTTTACGCCCAATACAAGCCAGCCTCCTGCACCATTGGCAAATGCGGAGACGGTTTCCCAGGTAGATTTCGGGATGCCCCGGGAAGCCTCTTTGACCTCAAAGTCTGCCCATTCCGTACCTTTTAAGCGCTGAATCAATTCTTCTTTCGTCATCGGTGATTCGGATTTAAATGATAAAGTTACGAAATTTCCGGCAATAATCCAGCATCGGATTGTTTATGGCTTGACGGTTTGTGCCAGTCGTTTGATGTTTTCGAGGGTGTCTTCTTTATCGAGGTGGCAGAGCATCCGGTTGCGCATAACCCATTCGCCGTTTACCATAGATGAACGGACGTTTTTGCTGTTCATCGCATAGACGACGGCGGAATATTCGTCGTAGACGGGCAGCATATTGGAGGAATCGCTATGTACCAAAATCAGGTCGGCGCTTTTGCCGGTCTCTATGGAGCCGATGAGGTGGTCCAGTCCCAGGGCCTTCGCTCCGTGTATGGTAGCCATTTGCAAAGTGTGGCGGGCGTTGCCGGCTTCCGGGTCGTTGTGGACGACTTTGGGGAGCAGTGCGGCAAAGCGCATTTCCTCGACCATATCCAGGGTGTTGTTGCTCGCCGTGCTGTCGGTTCCGATGCCCACCGTGATGCCGGCTTTCCGGTAAGTTTCCGTGTCGGCGATGCCGCTGGCCAATTTGAGGTTGCTTTTGGGACAGTGGGCGATGGCGGTCCGGGTGGCGGACAACAGGTCGGTTTCGTGCGCATCAAGTTGGACGCAATGGGCGGCGATGACGTTTTTGTCGAGCAGGCCGATAGCGTGGAGGTAGGTTGCCGGTCGCATTCCAGTGGTGGCGAGGAGCTCTTCCACTTCCTGCCGGGTTTCCGACAGGTGAATTTGCAACAGGGAGCCGTATTTGTCCGCCAATCGCTTGGCGCGCAGTAAAGTATCTTTGGAACAGGTATAGGGAGCGTGGACGCAGACGGAGGGGTGGATGAGCGGATTGCCCTGCCATTTTTGTATCAGCCTTTCGCTCAAGGCCAATCCTTCATCGACGCTCCGGAAACTGGCGGTCGGGAAGTCGATGAGCGATTCGCCCGTTACGCCCCGGATGCCGGCTTTTTGGGCTTCTTCGGCGATGATGTCTTCAAAGAAATACATATCGTTGAAGCAGGTGGTGCCGGATTTTATCATTTCGATGAAAGCCAGCCGTGCCGCTATCCGGATGTTTGCCGGAGTGACGAGCCGGGCTTCTGCCGGGAAGATATGTTCTTTCAGCCAGCGGTGCAGGGGGAGGTCGTCGGCATATCCCCGGAGCATCGTCATCGGCACGTGCGTGTGGGTATTGATGAAGCCGGGAAGCACGAACATCCCTTCCGCATCGGTGTATTCCGCCTCGGCATCGTCGGGGCATTCCCTGCCGATGTGCCGGATTTTACCATTTTCGATGAGGATGCAACCTTGCGGGATGACGTCCAAATTTGGATTCATCGTGATGATGCGGGCGTTGTGGATGATTTTCTTGCTCATATCATATAGCCTTGATTTAGCCCGAAACCATTATTGGCAGGCGAGCATCAGTTGCCGGAACAGGGGCAGCATCGTGTCGGAGGCGGTGAGCAGCATTTCGGGATGCCACTGGATGCCGATGACGAAGCGATGGTCGGGCATTTCGACGGCTTCAATGATGCCGTCCGGTGCGGTGGCGGTAATTTCCAGCCCTTTGCCCGGGTCTTTCAGGCATTGGTGATGAAAACTGTTGACTACCAGTTTGTCGCCGAATAGCCGATGCAGGATGGAGTCCTGCGCGATGTCTACCGGATGAAACAGGTCGCCTCGCGGGCTGAACTGGCTGTGCAGCATCACCGGGTGGTCAATGGCACTGACGTCCTGCCAGAGCGAGCCTCCCTGCACGACATTCAGCAGTTGCACGCCTCGGCAAACCGCCAGCAGGGGCTTGTCCGCCCGCAGGATTTCCTGCGTCAACAGCCATTGCGAACGGTCCAATATGGAATGAAATTCTTCCAATTTTGGATGAGGAATTTCTCCGTACAGGGCGGGGTTGATGTCGCCGCCTCCGGAAAGGATAAATCCGTCGCAAAGCCGGACGTATCGACAGACGGTTTCGGCATCTTCCACGGGAGGCAGGAGCAAGGGAACGCCGCCTGCCTTGTTGACGGCATCGACATAGTCCTTGTTGACATATATCCTTTCCATACCGAGGAACTTTCCTTTGTCCACGGTCAGGAAATTCGTGCTGATGCCGATAACGGGATTCATCGTTTTAATCTAATTTCAATACGGCAAGGAAGGCTTTCTGGGGCACTTCGACATTCCCGATTTGTTTCATTCTCTTCTTACCTTGTTTCTGTTTTTCCAGCAATTTCCGTTTCCGGGAGATGTCACCGCCGTAACATTTGGCGGTTACGTCCTTGCGGACGGCTTTTATGGTTTCCCGGGCGATGACCTTGGCACCGATGGCTGCCTGTACGGCGATGTCGAATTGCTGGCGGGGAATCAGGTCCTTCAGTTTTTCGCAAATCCGGCGACCGAAGGCATAGGCGTTGTCAAAATGAATCAGGGCGGACAAGGCATCCACCGATTCGCCGTTCAGCAGAATATCCAGCTTGACCAGGTTTGCCCTGCGGTATCCGATTTGGTAGTAGTCGAACGAGGCATATCCCTTGGTAATGCTTTTCAGTTTGTCATAGAAATCGAAAACAATCTCTCCCAAAGGCATTTCGTAGGTGATTTCAATCCGGTTGCCCGTGTGGTATTGCTGGTTGATGAGGATGCCCCGTTTTCCCAGGCAAAGCGTCATAATCGGGCCGATGTAGTCGGCAGGCGGGATGATGTGCGCCCGGATGAACGGTTCTTCCACGAAATCCAGGGTGCTTGCCGGCGGCATATCGGACGGGTTGTGCATTTCGTACTCCTCCCCTTTGGTCGTGTGCGCGATGTACATAACGTTCGGCACCGTCGTGATGACGTTCATATTGAATTCGCGGTCCAGCCGTTCCTGCACGATTTCCATATGGAGCATTCCGAGGAATCCGCAACGGAAGCCGAATCCCAGTGCCGCCGACGATTCCGGTTCAAAGGTGAGGGAGGCATCGTTCAATTGCAGTTTTTCGATAGAGCTTCGCAAATCTTCATAGTCTTCGGATTCGATGGGGTAGATACCGGCGAAGACCATAGGCTTCACCTCCTCGAATCCGTCAATCGCCACCTCGCAGGGCGTGTTGACGTGCGTAATGGTGTCCCCGACCTTTACTTCCGAGGAAGTCTTGATGCCGGAAATGATGTAGCCCACATCTCCCGTTTTCAGTTCCGAGCGCGGTTCCGGTTTCAGGCGCAACACGCCGATTTCGTCCGCCGTGTATTCCTTGCCGGTATTGACGAATTTCACCAGGTCGCCGGTGTGGAGACTGCCGTTTACGATGCGGCAATAGGTGATGATGCCCCGGAAAGAATTGAACTCCGAGTCGAAAATCAGGGCTTGCAACGGTTGGTTGGGGTAGCCTTCCGGATGCGGAATCTTTTCCACAATGGCGTGCAGGATTTCTTCCACTCCCATACCGGTCTTTCCGCTGGCTTCGATGATGTCTTCCCGCTTGCAACCGATGAGTTCGACGATTTGATCCTTCACCTCTTCCGGCATAGCGTTGGGCATATCCATTTTATTAAGCACCGGGATGATTTCCAGGTTGTTTTCCAGCGCCAGATAGAGATTGGAAATGGTCTGCGCCTGGATGCCCTGGGTGGCGTCCACAATCAGCAATGCGCCTTCGCAGGCGGCAATCGACCGGGAGACCTCGTACGAGAAATCGACGTGTCCCGGGGTGTCAATCAGATTCAGGACGAATTTTTTGCCTTGATACTGATAGTCCATCTGAATGGCGTGACTTTTAATCGTGATGCCCCGTTCCCGTTCCAGGTCCATATCGTCCAGCACCTGGGCTTGTAAATCCTTGCCGGTCACCGTGCCGGTGTGTTCCAGCAGACGGTCTGCCAACGTGCTTTTGCCGTGGTCGATGTGCGCGATGATGCAAAAATTGCGTATATTTTCCATTGGTCTGTTTCCGATTAATTTTGCGGTAAAGATAGGAAAAAAAGCGAAATCCGTAAAATGGCTTGAACGGAGGTAAATCGGATTTTCCCCGGCGGGCGATGCCGGATACCTATGGAAAATGTCCGAATAGGGAATAATTTGCAAACAAATCGTTATTTTTGCGGAAGAATCAAAATGATATTATTATGGTAAAGTCGATGACCGGTTTTGGCAAAACGACCGTGGAAACCGGAAACAAAAAAATGGTGGTAGAAATCAAGAGTTTGAATGCCAAACAGTTCGATATGGGTTTGCGCCTACCGGGTCTTTTCAAGGACAAGGAAATGGAAATCCGGAGTATGGTGAAGGAGCGGTTGGACCGAGGGAAAATAGATATGGCCATTTATTACGACAGCACGTTTGATGGAGAGAAGAATGTGTCGGTGAATGATGCCGTTGTCGTCAAATATTTCAATCAGATGCTCGAGGTTTCGGGTCAGCTGGGTTTCGAGCCGGACAAGAATGAGCTGTTGCAGACTGTGATGCGTTTCCCGGATTCCTTGCAGGTCAAGACGGAGCAATTGCAGGAAGACGAATGGATGATTTTGCGCGGAGGCATCGAAAGGGCGTTGGATGAGATTGACGGTTTCCGGATACAGGAGGGAAAGGCTTTGATAAAAGACATACTCCATCGGATAGACCTTATCCAGCAATATGCCGGCCAGGTGCCCCAGTATGAAAGCAGGCGCATCGAGACGGTCCGGCAGAAGTTGCAGGAGAAGCTCAACGAGTGGACGGCGGTAAAGGCTGACCAGAATCGTCTGGAGCAGGAATTGATTTATTACCTGGAGAAGCTGGACATTACAGAAGAAAAAGTCCGTTTGGCAAATCATTGCAAGTATTTTATAGAGACCGTCGAAAAGGAGGAGGCTGCGGGACGTAAACTGGGCTTTATCGCGCAGGAAATTGGTCGGGAAATCAACACGATGGGTTCCAAGTCGAATGACCTCGATATTCAGAAACTGGTGGTGATGATGAAAGATGAACTGGAAAAAATCAAGGAGCAGAGTTTGAATGTACTGTGAGTTCATAAAGTTATGGGGAGTACTGAACGGTTTGAGGATATAGTGGCGTGGCAGAAGGCAAAAGAACTAGTGTTGCAAGTGTACAAAGTGTTTGGAGGGTTGCAGGATTATGGCTTTAAGGGACAGATTGAACGGGCGGCGGTATCGGTGATGAATAATATTGCCGAGGGGTTTGAACGACAGTCCAACAAGGAGTTTAAACAATTCTTATATATTTCGAAAGGGTCCTGTGCGGAAGTCCGTTCGATGTCGCATTTGGCGAA
>CAYNXE010000054.1:0-12793 GCA_964400995.1 uncultured Odoribacter sp. | reverse complement strand
CCTGTCTATCGGGGATAGCAACAAGGGGGACAAATCGTCCCCCTTTTTTCGTGCAGAGATTCCGACCCCGTGAGCAACTTGTTATTTGTGTCAAAATATTAGCCATTTTGTATTCCGAACAAATACATTTCTTGAAGAGTGAGAGATTGTAAAATATTCAGGGTGGTCACGGGAGGAGTTCCACTTTCAGGATGTTTTGCGTGGCGGGGGTGATTTTGAAACGGTCGTCGATGCGGTTGCCGATGAGCCAGGCGATTTCTTCTCCGGAGAGGAGAAGCAGGCATTCCTGTTTTTGTCGGGCGGTGAATTTCCGGTCTGTGAAAAAATCACTGATTTTCTTTCTGCTTTTCCCCATGCCGAGGGGGTAAAAATAATCGCCTGTCTGCCAGTTGCGTACCAATAGCGGGAACTTCACCTTGTCCGCATCCAAGCAAGCGATGTTCGGGGCTTGGGGTATCTTGAAATCCGCCGGACGGGGAAAAACGGTTACTTGAAAGGTTCGTCCGGCAATGGAAAATTGTCCGGCAGACGCAAGGAGGCAGTTCGTGGGCGTGTTTTGGCTGTGGTCGTCAAGTCGCCAGCAATGGCGGTCCTTGACCAACCGGTAGGCTCCTGCCGTAAACTGCTTGCCGGGGATGGCATCGTGGGAGTTCAGGATGTCCCGGATTTGGCTTTTGTTGAAACCGTAAGGTTTCAGGATTTCATACAGCAGGGTGTAGGGAGCCGGTGAGGAGAGGATGCGGGAAATATCGAGAAGCATCTCATCGCCCTTCTGTTTCAGCACCTCCTCCCGGAGCTGTTGCAGTGCGTAGCGGTAAATCTGTTCCGTCTCTTTCAGTGCGGTGCAATTCTCCGCCACGGTATTCAAAAAGGCGGGATTGATTTCCTTGAATACGGGGATGACCTGGTGGCGGATTTTGTTCCGGACGTAGTCCAAGGAATGGTTTGAAGAATCCGTGCGGTAATCCAGTTGATGTTCTGCGAGGTATGTCAATATTTCCTCCCGGGAACATTCCAGCAGGGGACGGAGGATGTCGCCGTTGACCGGTTGAATGCCCGTCAGCCCTTTGATGCCGGTGCCCCGGCACAGATTGATGAGGACGGTTTCGGCAACATCGTCCGCGTGGTGGGCAACCACGATGTAGTCCATATTCAGCGTCTGCTTCATCTCCCGAAACCAGGCATAGCGGAGTTCCCGTGCCGCCATTTCGATGCTTAGTCCGTTTTCCCGTGCCTGCCGTGCGGTGTCGAATTGCCGTATATGGCAGTCCATACTGAAGTTTTTACACAGCTGTCTGACAAATTGTTCGTCCGCATCCGATTCCGCACCCCTCAGCGAAAAGTTACAATGCAGTACGCACGCTTTCAGGTGTAGGGAGTGGAAGGCGTGCAACAGGCTGACGGAGTCAGCGCCTCCGCTGACTGCCAGCAGGAAGCCGGCGTCCTTGCCGATGCGGTGTTGTTCCAAAAATCGTTCAATTGCTTTACGAACCATGACGATAGGGTTAAGAGTCGATTTCGCTCAATTCCAACCAACGCATTTCCTTTTCGTCCAGGAGCTGGATGATTTCCCCGATCCGGTTGGATTTCTCCAGCAACATTTCGGCGGAAAGCGTCCCGCTATTCAAGGCGTTTTCGATTTCCGTCTTTTCGGCGTTGAGTTGCTCCAGGTCCGTTTCCAATTGCTGCATCTCCTGCCTCTCCTTGAAACTCAGTTTGCGTTTCTTGTCGCTTTTTTCGGGGGCGGGGGCGGGCGGTTGTTGTTTCTTCTTGTCCTGCTTCTCTTTTTCCTGCAACTCCTTTTCTTCTTCCTTTTTGTTCTTGTAAATCGTGTAATTTCCCGGGAAATCCTTGATGACGCCGTCACCTTCAAAGGCGAAAATCCGGTCCGCCACCTTGTCCGTAAAAAAACGGTCGTGCGAAACAATCAGCAGGCATCCTTTGAACCCCTTCAAATACTCCTCTAATACATTGAGGGTAACAATGTCCAGGTCGTTTGTCGGCTCGTCCAGAATCAGAAAGTTGGGGTTGTTGATGAGGACGGTCAACAGGTACAGCCGCCGCCGTTCGCCGCCGCTTAGTTTTTTCACCAGGGAATACTGCTGTTTGTCGGTAAACATGAAATATTCCAGGAATTGCGAGGCGGACATGGTTTTGCCGTTCCCCGGGTCGATGTGTTCCGAGATGTTTTTGACAATGTCGATGACCCTGTCGTCCTCGTTGAACGTGATGCCGGACTGCTTGTAATAGCCGTAGACGACGGTTTCGCCGATGGAGATGCTGCCGCTGTCGGGAGCCAGGTGCTGCGTGATGATGTTCAGGAACGTGGATTTTCCGACGCCGTTCTTCCCGACGATGCCGATTTTCTCTCCCCGGACAAATTTGTATGAGAAATCCCGGAGCACGCAATGCCCGTCAAAACTTTTGGACACGTGGTCCAGTTCCAGGATTTTCTTGCCCAACCGTTTCCCTTGAATGTCCAGTTCCATGCTTTTCTGGGCGATGTTTTGGGAGGCGGTTTCCTTGATTTTATAGAAATTCTCGATGCGGTAGCGTGCCTTGTGTCCGCGTGCCTGGGGCATCCTGCGCATCCATTCCTGCTCCGTGCGCAACAAGTTGCGGGCTTTGTCGATAATCGCATTCCGGTTGGCAATCCTTTCCTCGCGTTTCTCCAGGTAATAGGCATAATTCCCGTCATAGGAGTACAGCCCTGCTTCGTCGATTTCAATGATTTGGTTGCACACCCGGTCCAGGAAATACCGGTCGTGCGTGACCATAAGCAAGGTGCAATTGGCTTTCCCCAGATACTCCTCCAGCCATTCGGTCATTTCGATGTCCAGGTGGTTGGTCGGTTCGTCGAGAATCAGAAACTCGGGATTGCTGATGAGCACCTTGGCAAGTCCGACCCGTTTCTTTTGCCCACCCGACAGTTGGCTGATTTTCTTATCGTAAGTATTGATTTTCAGTTCCGACAGAATCTGCTTGATGGTCGTTTCGTAATCCCAGGCGGCATGCGCATCCATTTCGGGGATGAGCTTCTCCAGGGCGGCGAGGTCGTTGCTGCCCACCGCCTTTTCGTATGATTTGATGAGCGTCAGTACGGGAGCATCGGTATTGAACACCTCTTCAAACACGGTGTTGTCCGGGTCCAATGCCGGATCCTGTTCCAAAATGCCGACGCTGATGTCGTTTCTGAAAATGACACTGCCCGTTTCTGCCGTGTCCTTGCCGGTAATGATGCGCAGCAGGGTGGACTTTCCCATGCCGTTCTTGGCAATTAGGGCGACTTTCTGACCTTTGCCGACGCCGAACGTAATGTCCTCGAACAAAAGCTGTTCTCCGAATCGTTTGCTGAGGTGTTCGACTTGTAAATAACTAATCATTGGGATAGACAATTAATGGGTATTCAAATTTTTGGCCGGTTTCTCCAGGTATCTTTTCCGCTCCGTCTCCGGAAAACGCTCAATGGCATAACGGAGCATGGTGCGGGGCATTTCCCGATAGCGTGTTTCCAGGAAATGGATGAGGACGTCCCGGTCTTTTTTGCCCGCTTCGCGAAGCAGCCAGCCGACCGCTTTGTGAATCAGGTCGTGGCGGTGATGCAACAACCGGTCCGCCAGGGCAAGGCAGTCCTTGAAATCGTTTTGATGAACAAAGTGCATGCACGTGACTATGGCAATGCGTTGTTCCCACAGGTTGTCGGAATCGACTAGCCGGTAAAGCACTTGCCGGTCCTTGTCCTCCAGCCATACACCGAGCAATTTGTAACAACTCAGGTCCACCAAATCCCAGTTGTTGATGCGCGCCGTGTGCGACAGATAGAAATCCACGCATGCTTGTCTGAAAAGAGCATCCTTGCTTCGGGTGAATTGCTCCACCAGGATAAGCAGTCCCGTCAGCCGGCTTTCGTGATAAGGACTGTCGAGCAGGGCGGTCAGCACGTGGAAGGGGGCATCTTTATATTTCTTGGCGATAGTTCGCTGTTCGGGTACGGTCACGCCCCAAAAGAGGTCGCCTTCGCCGTATTGTCCTTTTCCGGTTTTAAAGAAACGGGCAAGGTGGGTAGCTTTTTCCGGATTGCCCAGTTGTTGCAACTCTTGGATAATATCTTCTGCTGTCATGGGGTCAGTTCAGTTTTCTTTTCCATACGATTTGTTCTGCCAACAAGGCGATGACGGCGACGAGCAGGAACCAGAGGGTCAGGTAACGGTTATTGTCCTGGAGGACGATTTCCCTTACCAGCGTGCTGTTTTGGTCCATCTGCGAGGTCTTTATGTTTTCCACCCGGGCTTCCGGGAATTGTCGCTGCAATTCCTTTTCGTCACAAAATTCCATTTGCGACTCCGTGCGGTCGTAATTCCAGGCAAGCACGTCGATGACCTGGTCGTTCTGGATGACCTCGTACAGTCCGGCATCCCGGATGTTGTCGCTGTTGGTGATAACCAGTTCGCCGCTGAAATTCTTGCGGATTTCGGGGATGAATTCAAACGCTCCGTCGTCCTTTCGGATGTTTAGCGGGATGTTCTCCTGATACTCCTTGGAATGAAGAGCGGCGTTTTGGGCGGCATGCAGTTGATAGGACGTGTTCAGGGCGGAATTGACCTGGCAGGCCATATTCGCCATCAGGGGAACAAAGAGGGGATGATAAACCATGTCGCTGTTGTCCGGATGAAAACCGAATGCCGAGACGTAAAGGTTGCCTTTGCCGAATGGCTTTGCCGCCAGCAAAATGTGGTTCTTTTTGTCCGTCAGCAGTTTCTCCGTGCCGTTCGGCGCATCCAGGTGATAGAAATGTTCTATGCGGGGCAATACGGCTTTGCTGTCCTCCTGTTCAAGCACATTTTTGAACAGGGAAGCCTGGGTCTCGATGTGCGTGATGACGGTGTTGGTATCCCTTTGCGTCCATTGCGGTGCCCGGATGCGTTGCAGAAAACGGTTCAGGTTCTCGGGAGCATCTGCCGGAGGGATAAAAAACAAATTGCTCCCGTTGACGACATATTCCTCCAATAAACTTTCCAGTCCGCTGCCCAATGTGGAAACATTGTCCAGGATAAGCAGGTTGTACGAAGCCGGATTCATACCGGCAAGCTGGTTTATCGGCAATGCCGAGAACTGGAATGCGCTGGTGTCGGAAAACAACTTGGCAAAATAGGGGTTGGCTTCCTTTTGCCAGAGGTATCCGATTCGGGCTTTGGGCTGAATGCCGTAACTGAAAAAGAATTGGTTGTCGAACACGACAGGGTAATCGGAAATTTCCACCATACCTTTGTAAAATCCGTCGTCGGTGTTCAGGTAACTGATGCTGACGGTCTTTTCGCCGTGTGCGGGAACATCCGTCTGGCTGATGCTTTTTTTCTTGCCGTTAATCGTCAGGCTGACGGGCAGGTTGTGAAATTCCCGGTCGGAGGCGTTGGTAATGGAAATGTGGATGTTGTCGTTCCGGTTTTTCTGGTGGAACGCCTGGTCGAAACTGACGCCGCTGATGTATACGTTGCTTTGGTTTTCGGGCTTGATGACCAGAAAGACGGTTTCCAGCGTCGAGTCGGCGACGATGTGCTGAAAGTCGCAATTGCCTTTTTGGAAATCGGAAAGGACAAACAATGTCGCCGGCTGGTCGCCTTTCAGTTCCCGGCTCTCCTTGATCACTTGCGACAGCGGTTTCACCTCCGGCGTGATTTTCAGTTTTCCCAAAGCGTCGAACATCTGCTCCTTGGTCAGCAACAGGTCCGTGGCGGCTTCGTTGGTCAGCAGCCGGAAGGCGGTGCCCGCCGGATAGTTGCCGACGATGTCGGACAGGTACTTCTTGCTCTCTTCAAAGAGCGTACCCCGGGAACCGGTGTTGCTCATGGAAAAGGAATTGTCTGCATAGATGATGACCTGGTTCTTTTCGGGACGGACGGCCTGTTGGTGCGCCGGCAGGACATAAGGCGTGGCGAAAGCGATGACAATGCCGCTGATGACCATCAGACGCAACAGCAACAACAGCAGGTTTTTCAGTCGCGAACTGTTTTTTTTCTGTTGCTGCAATGCTTCCAGAAAATTGAAGTTGCTGAAATAGACTTTTTTGTATCTTCGCAGACTGAACAAGTGCAGTATGACGGGAATCGCCAGTAAAGTCAGCCCGTATAGGAATTCCGGATGTAAAAACTGGATTTGTAAAAGCATAACGAAACGGATGTTTTTGAACGCCTAAAAATAATGGAAACAATTGAAAACGGAAAGCGGAACATCGAAATTATTGAACTGCGGAGCGGCTTGGCAAATGGTTGGTTTCCAGGCGGGAAAATTCAGTTGTTAGTAAAAAAGCCGTTTTTGTTATTAAAAAGGTTTGCAAAAATCAGTCAGATATTTTTTTTAGTTGTACTTTTACGTCCAATATCATAAAATGGAAATTTATGTCTAAAATTGTAGCTATTGCTAATCAAAAAGGTGGTGTAGGAAAAACGACAACTTCGGTGAACTTGGCAGCCAGTCTGGCCGTTTTGGATAAGAAGATATTATTGGTGGATGCCGACCCGCAGGGAAACGCTTCGTCCGGATTGGGGTACGAGGTGCAGAAGCTGGGGGATGCCACCCTTTACGAGTGTCTGGTGGACGGTCTGGATGCCGAAAAGACAATTCTGAAGACCGAAATCGACCGTTTGTCCGTGTTGCCTTCCAACATCAACCTGGTGGGAGCGGAAGTGGACATGATGAATATGCCGGAACGGGAAAAGATATTGAAGAAGGTGCTGGATAGCGTGAAGGACAAGTATGACTATATCCTGATCGACTGTTCGCCTTCCCTCGGCTTGATTACGGTCAATTCGCTGACGGCTGCCGATTCGGTGATTATTCCGGTGCAGTGCGAATATTTTGCCCTGGAGGGGTTGGGTAAATTGCTGAACACGATAAAATTAATTCAGAAACGTTTGAATACGAATCTGGACATCGAAGGATTCGTGCTGACCATGTACGATGCTCGTTTGCGGTTGTCCAACCAGGTGGTGGAAGAGGTTCGGAACAATTTCAAGGATATGGTGTTCCAGACTTTGATCAACCGGAATACGAAACTTGCCGAGGCTCCGGGATTCGGACAACCCGTGATTCTGTACGATGCCAATAGCCGGGGTTCCGAAGATTACATGCTGCTGGCGCAGGAATTGATAAAGAGAAACGAGGAATAAAAGGTTTGTGGCCCGGAAAAACCCGGACGACAAATCGTTAATATGGATATTATGGCAAAAAAGAATGTTTTGGGACGGGGATTAGGTGCCCTTATCACTGAAGCGAACGATGAACCGGTAACCAAGGAAGTGGTCGTGTCGGCGATGCAGGAGTTGAATCTGGCGGATATACGTCCGAATCCTTTTCAGCCGAGAACGGAGTTTGACGAGGAGGCGCTGAGCGAACTTGCCGCTTCCATCAAATCGATAGGCATTGTCCAGCCGATCACGGTGCGCGCCGTAGAGGACGGTAAATATGAAATTGTTGCCGGAGAACGCCGTTACCGGGCTTCCAAGCTTGCCGGAAGAACCACGATTCCGGCCTATATCCGCAAGACGGAAGATGAGAGTCTGCTGGAGCTTGCCTTGATAGAGAACATCCAGCGCGAGGACTTGAATGCCATAGAGGTGGCGATCAGTTACCAGCGGCTGATTGACGAATGCCAGTTGACGCAGGACGGGCTGAGCGAGCGGGTCGGCAAGAAGCGGGCAACGATAACCAATTACTTGAGGTTGTTGAAATTGCCGGCACAAATTCAGTTGGCGGTGCGGGATCGGAAAATCTCCATGGGACACGCCCGTGCCATTCTCGGGGCGGACGACCCCGATACCCAGTTGATGATTTTCGAGCAGATTCTGAAATATGATTTCTCTGTTCGCAAGGTGGAAGAAATCGTCCGGGAACTTGCAGACCCGAGACCGAAAGAGCCGGAGGTTCCGGAAATGCCGGAGACAGCCGTACCGGAAAAGAAGCGTACTGTCAATGAAATCGGCGATTACATCGAATTGCAAAAACATTTGTCAAGTCGTTTCAACACCAAGGTGGAATTGAAACGGAATGAAAACGGAAAAGGTAAAATAGTCATAGGATTCAAATCGGATGCTGAATTGGAAAAGATAATCGAGTTGCTGGATAAAATAGAATGAGAAGGATTGTCACATTAGTTTCGGCATTATTGTTTTATATCGGCAGCCAGGCAGCCGGATACCCTCGGGATTCGGTGTTTTTTCTGACCGTGGGCGATACGCTGAAAGCGGCGCCGGCGGTTGTCAAGAAGCCTCATTCTCCGCACAAGGCGACCATCATGGCCATGGTGCTTCCCGGTTCTGGACAGGTTTACAACGGCCAGTGGTGGAAAGTGCCCATTTTGTATGGCGGAATTGCAGCGGACATCTACGGGATTACCTGGAATCAGAAACATTTCAAACTATACCGTGACGCTTATGTGGAGTGGGTGCGCTATACCAATGCGCTGGCGGAGAATCCCGACACTCCTTATCCGGAAAATCCGGCATGGGATAAGATTCCCAAGAGTTTCGACGTGCGGACGGATCCTTATTTTCAAAGAAACGACGGCCGGACCTGGTTTAAAAATACGTTGAACAACCGGAAAAACAACTTCAAACGAAACCGGGACCTGTGCTATATCGTCATGGCAGCCATTTATGCGGTGAACATCATCGACGCCACGGTATATGCACATTTCTATGATTTTGAAATCGACGACAACTTGAGTGTTCACATCCAGCCGACATCTTCTTATTCCCCTTTATGCGGCGGAACGGTCGGATTGACGCTGACTTTCAATTTTTAGTAAAATAACCATGAAGCAGATGAACAGGATGATGCGTTTTTTTGTATGGGTATTCTTCTTCGGAACGTTGTGTGGTAAAGGCTGGGGGAGGAGTGTGGCGACAGATTCAGTGGTGATGACGGAAGCGGTTCCAAAGGTGTTGAGGGATTCCGTATCGCAATCGTTTTTGGACAAGCTGAATGATTATTATAACGCATGGTATCTGAGCAAGCAGGACAGTGTCGTTTATGCCGACTCCGTTACGCTTGGCGAGAGCCTGAGAAACATTCCGGCATGCAGCGATTCGCTGTACTTGTCGCGCATCGATTCCATGCAGTCGGCCATACCGCTTTCCTTCAATGAAATCGTGCGCAATTACATCGAATTGTACACGGTGAAGAGGCGTGCGCAGGTAGCCGGCATGCTGGGGGCTGCCCGGTATTATTTCCCGATATTCGAGGAAGCCCTGGATGCCGAATGTATGCCGCTGGAACTACGGTGTCTGCCGGTCATCGAGAGCGCCTTGAATCCCCGGGCGATGTCCAGGGTCGGTGCCTGCGGATTGTGGCAGTTCATGTATTCCACGGGGAAAATGTACAAGTTGGAAATCAATTCGTTTGTGGATGAACGCCGAGACCCTTATTTGTCCACCAAGGCGGCGGTAAAGTATCTGAACGATTTGTATTCGATTTACGAGGACTGGATTCTGGTCATCGCGGCTTACAATTGCGGTCCCGGCAATGTGAACAAGGCGATACGCCGTTCCGGAGGAAAGAAAAATTATTGGGACATTTACTATTACCTGCCCAGGGAAACGCGCGGTTACGTGCCCGCTTTCATCGCGGCGAACTATGTTTTTCGCTATTACAAGGAACACGGTATTTATCCCATCGAACCGAATTTGCCGACGATGTGCGACAGCATCATGTTGACCGATGCCGTGCATTTTGAGCAGATTGCCGCCCAGTTGAATCTGTCGGTGGAGCAGTTGCGGGATTTGAATCCGCAATACCGGGCGGATGTCGTTCCGGCAGGTTTCGGAAGGACTTATGCCTTGCGAATGCCTTATAGCCATGTCAATGATTTCATCGACCGGCAGGATACCATTTTTGCCCATAACCGTTCAAAATATTTCAACGACAACGACCGGACCGCCGACCCGAGAAACCGAATCAGGGTGCATGCAAGCGCCTTGGGAACCGATGGGCGGGTTCGTTTGGTATATACGGTGAAATCCGGTGACGTTCCCGGAGCGATAGCCTTGAAATTCAATGTCAGACTGGCGGATTTGAAGTATTGGAACAATCTGAACAGCCGGCTGACCATCCGACCGGGTCAAAAGCTGGTGTTGTATGTGCCCGAAAGGAAAGCCGACCAGTACAGAAGCAAAGCCGCTTATGCCGGAAAAGTGAACAATACGGTCAGCGCGCCGGAGGTGGAGACCATTGACGGGGAGTTTATCCTTTATACCGTGAAGAAAGGGGAAAACCTCTGGTCGATAGCCAAGAAATATCCCGGTGTTTCCAACCGCGACATCATGCGCTGGAACGGTTTGACAGACGACGATGTGCGAGGACTGAAACCCGGTCAGAAGCTGAAAATCAAGATATGATGAAAGGAGGGTTTGATACCTCTTTTTTTATTTGATTTCAGGCAGGTCGATGCCTTTGATTTTGCGGTATAGATTCAGGGCGTAGGAATCGGTCATGCCGGAAACGTAGTCCACGACGGTCTGTATCTTGGTGTACATGGAATCTTCTTTGCTTACCTTGTATTGCTCGGGCATGACCGAAAGGATGTTCCGGGCATAATACGTTTCGGGCTTTAATACGGCGTCCGTGTATTCTTTCAGAATCGTACCGAGGATTTTGAACCCGGCAATCTGGATTTGGGTCACCATGTTCGTGTGGTATATCTTTCCGTAAGCCAGTTCGGTGCATTTGTCGTATGCCTCTTTGTTGGTGCCGCTAACTTGTTTGATGAGCGTGCTGTGAAACTCTCCTGCCATGATGGCTTCGTAGTTCCGGCAGAATGCGTCCGCACAAGCATTGATTAATTTGTTGATGATGCCGGCGCGCAAAAAGGCGATGCGTTCGTTTTTGTCGGAAACGACCTTGAACGTGCGGGAAATGATTTTCAGGTCTTCTTTGTCTTCGTTCTTGTCGTAGAAACTTTCCAAGATGCTGACGGTTTCGTCGTAGGAGAGGATGCGCAACTTGTGGGAATCCTCGATGTCCATGATTTGGTAACAGATGTCATCGGCGGCTTCCACCAGATACACTAACGGGTGCCGGGAATATTGCAGGGGGTGTTCCTCGATTTGCCGGATGCCCAATTCCTGCGCCACTTGTTTGAATATCCCTTTTTCGCTTTGAAAAAAGCCGTATTTGAAGCCTTTGGGGTTGGCTTTGGTGGATTCAAAGGGGTATTTGACGATGGAAGCCAGGGTGGTGTAGGTCATGGTATAGCCCCCTGGACGCCTTCCGTTGAAACTGTGCGTGAGTAGCCGGAACGTATTGGCATTTCCTTCAAAATGGCATAAATCGTTCCACTCCTCGTCGGATAGCAGTTTCTTGAAATAGCCTCCTTCGCCTTCACTGAAAAAATAGGAAATGGCTTCTTCGCCCGAATGGCCGAAAGGAGGGTTGCCCAAGTCATGGGCAAGGCATCCGGTGCTGACAATGGTGCCGATTTCCTCCAGCAGTTCCGGATGGTCTATCTGAACCTGTTGTTGTTTCAGAAATTGGCAGATTTTATTGCCCAACGATCGTCCGACGCTTGCCACTTCAAGGCTGTGGGTCAGTCGGTTGTGTACAAATATGTTGCCGGGTAACGGAAAGACCTGGGTCTTGTTCTGTAAACGCCGGAATGGAGAGGAAAAAATCAGACGGTCGTAATCCCGTTGAAATTGTGAACGGTCGTGTGAATGAAATAGGGAGGTTGTGGCTCCCGGGTGATAACGATGCGCAGATAAAAGTAGATTCCAGTCCATCATAAGTCCTATATTGTATCAAGGCAAAAGTACGATTAAAATGCCGAAAGTCAAAGTTGCGGCAGGAAAGAAAACTGCAGCCTCGCCATTGGCCGATCAGATGATGAGAAAACATGTCGTAATCCTTTGTTATTTAGTAACTTTTTCATATCTTTGACTTTTTGGACGACATCCCGAATATTCCGTCTTGGCAAAACAAACAACTTTGCTTTTGTATGTGGCTGATTCGTATTTTTCGGATAACTAAATTGGAAGTTTATGGCTAAATCGAATTGGGTACGTTTTGACTGGGCGATGAAACGCCTGTTGCGACAGAAGAGTAATTTTGTCGTGTTGGAAGGTTTTCTGACTTGTTTGCTCGGCAGACAGGTGCGGATTGTGGAAATTCTTGAAAGCGAAGGGAATAAACGGGATGCGGAGGATAAGTTCAATCGGGTGGATATTTTGGCTACGGATGAGAACAAGGAGAAGTTTATCATCGAAATACAAAATAACCGCGAACTCGACTATTTTCATCGGATGCTTTACGGTGTGTCCCGTGTGGTGCTTGATTTTCTGCACGAGGGAGAGCCGTATGGCGATATTCGTAAAGTGTATTCCATTAATATTGTTTATTTTGACCTAGGGCAGGGACAAGATTATGTGTATTACGGGCGTACGGAGTTTGAGGGAATCCATGTGCATGATATTTTGCGCCTTTCCTCCGTTCAGCAAAAGCAATTCATGCTGGAGGCGGCATCGGATATATTTCCGGAGTATTACGTGTTGCGGGTGAATGAATTTGACCAGCTTGCCAAGACTCCGCTCGACGAATGGGTGCGGTTTTTGAAGACGGGCGAGATAGATGCCAATACGGTGGCTCCGGGATTGCCCGAGGCACGGGAACGCCTGCGGCGGGACAGGCTGTCTTTGGAAGAGCAAAGGGCTTACGACTATGAAACCGAACGTCTTCGTTATCAGCGCAGTGTCATTAGCACCAGTCGCATCGAGGGATTGGAAGAAGGCCGGGAAGAGGGACGGAT
>CAYNXE010000053.1:2165-12820 GCA_964400995.1 uncultured Odoribacter sp. | reverse complement strand
TTCCCTTTGCCTTTCCCCCGATTAACGTTATCTTTGCAGGAATTAAAACAAACCGAAGTTTTTCTTTTAATACAACGCAATGGCAGGAATAAAGAGCTTGGCCAAAGACACGGCAATCTACGGCATGAGCAGCATCATCGGACGTTTTCTGAACTGGTGCCTGGTACCCCTTTACACTTACAAACTCACCACCACCGGCGAGTTCGGCATCGTCACCAACCTGTATGCCTGGATGGCGTTATTGCTGGTCATCCTCATCTACGGACTGGAAACCGGCTTTTTCCGTTTCGCCAACGACCCGAAACAAGGGAATCCCCAAACCGTCTATTCCACCTGCCTGACCTCCCTGTCCGTCACATCAACCCTTTTCATCATAGCGGTATTCCTGTTCCTTGCTCCCATCAGCGCCATATTCGACCTGCAGGGACACCCCGAATACATCGCCATGACCGCCGTCATCATCGCCATGGACGCCTTTTGTTCCCTGCCGTTCGCCTATCTGCGCTACCAGAAACGACCCTTGCGCTTCGCCGCGCTCAAACTGCTTTTCATTGCGCTGAACATCGGACTGAACCTGTTCTTTCTCGTGGTCTGCCCTTGGTTGCAACAAATCGCTCCGGCATGGATAGCCTGGTTCTACAACCCGGCATACGGCGTAGGCTACATCCTGGTATCCAACATCATCGGCACAGCAATCGTCTTATTGGCACTTCTCCCGGAAATCTTCCGGATTCGCTGGAACTTTCAGGCGGATTTGCTAAAACGCATCCTGCGGTATTCTTTCCCCTTGCTCATACTGGGCATTGCAGGCATCATGAACCAGACCATCGACAAAATCATCTATCCGATGCTGCTGGACAACAAGGCACTTGCCATGGAACAGTTGGGCATCTACGGGGCAAACTACAAAATCGCCATCATCATGGTGATGTTCACGCAAGCCTTTCGCTATGCCTACGAACCCTTCATCTTTGCCCAACATAAGGATTCGAACAAAACCCAGGCCTATGCCGAAGCCATGAAATATTTCATCATTTTCGGACTGCTCATTTTCCTGGGCGTTATGTTTTACATCGACATCCTCCGGTATTTTATAGACCCGCGCTATTTCGCCGGACTGCAAGTGGTGCCCATCGTTATGCTGGCGGAATTGTTTTTCGGCATTTTCTTCAACCTGTCGTTGTGGTACAAACTGACCGACCGGACGCAATGGGGAGCTTACTTTTCCATCTTCGGACTGCTCATCACCCTCCTCGTCAACGTTATCTTTGTACCCTATCTCTATCGCCACACCGCCATACCGCCATACATGGCATGCGCATGGGCGGCTTTCACCTGCTATTTCGCCATGATGATCGCCTCCTGGTTCATCGGACAACATTATTACCCCATCAAATACGATTTAAAGACCATCGGCATCTACTTTCTGCTGGCGTTCACCCTGTATGCCGTTGCCTGGTACGTTCCGATTGAAAACATCGTTTTGCGTCTGGGATTCCGCACCCTGCTGTTGCTCGTTTACATCGTCTATCTGCTAAAAAAAGATTTGCCGCTCAACGAAATTCCGTACATCAACCGGTATTTCAAGAACAGCAAATCCTGATTCAAAGCCTGAACAACCGAAACATCATCCGGGAATCCATCTTCGCTCTTCCACCCCGGCATCATAAGCCATTTTGCGGGAAAGGGCAAAAAGATAGTCGGACAAGCGATTGACATACCTCAACACGCATCCGTCCACCTCCTCGTTCTCCGCCAAATCCAAAATCCGCCGTTCAGCACGGCGGCATACCGTCCGGGCAACATGGCAGAAAGCCACCGCCTGATTTCCGCCCGGCAATACAAAATATTTCACCGGAGGGACTTCAGCCACCATCCGGTCTATCGCCCTTTCCAACAACTCGACATCGGCATCCGTCACGCCCAATTTTCTTGTAATCTGTTCGTTTTCAGGATCCGTTGCCAAATTCCCGCCGACATCAAACAGCCGGGACTGAATGCCCACCAACTCGTTTTCAAGCGGTTCATCCTTCACGAAAGAACAAACCACCCCCAAACAACTGTTCAATTCATCGATAGTGCCGTATGCTTCCAAACGCATACTGTTCTTGGGAACTCTTTTCCCGCCAATCAACGAAGTCATTCCTTTGTCTCCGGTCTTTGTATAAATCTTCATATTCCCTGTCTTATATCTTTAAATAATATTTTCCTTTCTGAACCTTATCGTCAAATATCAGCAAGCCGAAACGCATCATATCGACCGAAACGGTTGCCCGCTCCCGGTACGTCCTCCATATCCGGGCATTAAAAGGATTCCTGTAAATATCCGCAACGACCAGATACCCGGGCTTTCCCTCCAGCAGCGGCTCCCAGAAAAATCCCTCCGGAAGAAATTCGCCGGCACCGCGCCCCACGTAAACAAAATCAGCCTGTTCCAACCCTCCGGGCACATTCCCCTGAATCGCTGTCTTCCCGCAAACCTGCACCAGATACTCTTTCAACAACCCGGCACAACCTCCTAGACAAACCACTTGTCGTACCTGCAAATGGCGAATCAGACGGGAAAGCAGGCGAAACACCTTCTTTTCCCTCGCTTTCAACGCCTTGGACTTCTCCCAAGCCTCCGGATAGGCAAATCGCTTTTCCTTATCCCGGATGACATACAATATCAAGTGAAACATAAAAGGCGAATGAACACCATAACCCCTTTTATGCCTGAAGCGAAACACGTGCTTTATCCGTTCCTTCAGATATCCCATAACCCCAATGGCAAAAAACAAATGAATATACGACGCATATCTACATTTCCTCCTAAACTCAGTACGAAAATAAAAAAAATATTCTAATTTCGTCTGCACAATTCCAAACAAGTGATGCGACCACTTGTTTTATCCGCCATTTCATGGAATTAGCAAATTTCAACATAAAATTTTTACCCGGTGTCGGCGAAAAAAAGGCTGCCGTCCTCTTCGAGGAATTAGGCGTCCAAAGCTATGAGGACATGCTCTATCACGTCCCCCACAGATACATCGACCGCTCCAAAATCTACAAAATCGCCGAACTGAATGCCAGTCTGCCCTATATCCAAATCAAAGCGCGCATCCGGAACCTGAAAAAAACGGGCGAAGGGAAAGGCCTGCGAATGACCGCGGATGCCTATGACGAAACCGGCACGCTGGAACTGGTGTGGTTCAAAGGCTTGAAATACCTCGGCAGCCAAATCGACCCCAACAAGGACTATCAGATTTTCGGGCAACCATCGGAATTCAACCGGAAACTGAACATCGTCCACCCGGAAATCGACAATTTTGAAAAAGTCTCCCACCTGCTGGTCGGCTTTCAGGCGGTCTACCCCACCACGGAAAAAATGAAAAAGGCTTTCCTGAACTCAAAGGCCATCAGCAAAATTCAGGATACCATTTTCAAAACCATCCAGGGGAAGATTTCGGAAACTTTGCCGGCGTGGTTCATTCAACAACACAAGCTCCTGTATCTCCACGAAGCCTTGCGCAACGTCCATTTCCCCGAAAACCCGGAAATGCTGCGTAAAGCCATATACCGCCTGAAATTCGAGGAGCTGTTTTACATTCAGTTGAATATCCAAAAACTGAAATACAAGCGCAAAACCTATTTCAAGGGACATGATTTTAAAACCATAGGCGAATATTTCAATACGTTTTATCACCACTACCTGCCGTTTGAACTGACGAACGCTCAGAAACGGGTCATCAAGGAAATCCGGCAGGATTGCGGAAGCGGAAAGCAAATGAATCGTCTGCTCCAGGGAGATGTCGGAAGCGGGAAAACCCTGGTGGCGGTGATGTGCATGCTGATGTCGCTGGACAATTGCTGCCAGACCTGCCTCATGGCACCCACCGAAATTTTAGCGACCCAGCATTACGAGAGCATCCGCGGCATGTTGGCAGACCTGGGCATTTCCATCGCCCTGCTGACCGGCTCCACGACCAAAAAAGAACGAGAGGAAATCCACCGGGGATTGCAGGACGGCTCCCTACAAATCCTAATCGGCACCCATGCCCTGCTAGAAGATGTCGTCATCTTCCACAACATAGGCCTGGTCATTATCGACGAACAACACCGGTTCGGAGTCGCCCAACGGGCAAAACTCTGGCAGAAAAATACAATCCCTCCGCACGTGCTGGTTATGACGGCAACTCCGATTCCCCGCACGCTTGCCATGACCCTGTACGGAGATTTGGACGTCTCTGTCATCGACGAACTGCCTCCGGGAAGGAAGCCGATTACAACGCTCCACACCTATGATGCCAAACGCCTGGAAGTATTCCAGTTCATCGAAAAAGAACTGGAAAAAGGACGACAGGCATACGTGGTCTATCCCCTGATTTCAGAATGCGAGAAACTCAACCTCCGGGATTTGGAGGCGGGCTTTGAACAGCTCAACAACTATTTCCTGCCCAAAGGCTACAAGGTCGGTATGGTACACGGCAAACTGAAAGCTGCGGACAAAGACCGGGAAATGCACCGCTTTGCTTCGGCGGAAACCAAGATTCTGGTCTCCACCACGGTTATCGAAGTCGGCGTGAACGTTCCCAACGCCTCTATCATGGTCATTGAAAGCGCCGAGCGTTTCGGGCTGTCGCAACTGCACCAGTTACGGGGACGCGTCGGACGGGGATCCGACCAGTCATACTGCATCCTGATGACCTCCTACAAAATATCCAATGATTCGCGCAAAAGAATTGACACCATGACTTCTACCAATGACGGTTTTGAAATTGCCGAAGCGGATCTGAAACTGAGGGGACCGGGAGACATTGAAGGCACACAACAGAGCGGGCTGACTTGCAGTCTGAAAATTGCCAACCTGGGGAAAGACGCTCTGATATTGAACGAGGCATCCCGGATTGCCGGTGAAATTCTGGCACAGGACCCGGATTTGGAAAGCGAAAGCAACGTTGTGTTCAATACGCAAATCAAACGGTTGTTCAAAACCCGGATAACCTGGCGGTATATCAGTTAAAAAAAACATCCGGGTTTCCCCGGATGTCTCATTTATTTTACGGCAACCACTTTGGCTTCACCATCCATTTGATACCATTGATTCTCTTCCGGGAAATACCTGAAATCCACTTTCTCGTCGGAATCTTTCAGGGCTACGGTCATGCGGTTTTTGCTGGTAACCACTTTATACATCTGACCTTTGTGCATCATTTCCATTTCTTCCACCTGTCCGTCTTTCATGGCAATCGGATTATTTCCTCCCCAGAACTCCACTGAGTTGAAAATCAAAGCATCGCCCAACACACAAATCTCGTATGCAGGAAGAATGCACATGGCAAGAAATACCAGCTCATTCACAAACTTCTTCTGCGAAACCTGATTGTTCCAAGTGTTCAATTTGCTCGTCAAACGGAAAGAACCGACGCAGGAACTCATGGCTGCAACGACCAAAACGACAGCCAAACTTTTAATCAATGTACTCTTCATTTTCAATCTTATTTTAATTTGTAATCTGTATTCCACCTACTTATACCTCAAGCACAACAGAATTGTTGGTTAAAAACACAAAAATTTAATCGTGCTCTTGTTTTGCAAATATACAATTTTAATAAAAATAACAAGACCTTCCCCGTGGTTATTTCAAAGCACCAACATCAACCCGCAGGCAAAACAAAAAAAGAAACCGACCGAAAAATCTTCGGCCGGTTCTTTCTTCATTCAGCAAAACGCTTATTTTTTCTTATAGAACTTATGCGGTTCTATCATGTTTTCAGGTTTCAGCAGCTTGTCCAGTTCATCTTTGGTCAGCAAGCCTTCTTCCAGCACCAAATCGTAAACGCTGCGGTTCTCCTTCAACGCCCGTTTGGCAATTCGGGAAGAATTTTCATATCCCAAAGTCGGATTCAAAGCCGTTACGATACCGATGCTGTTCAATACCATTTCCCGGCAGTGTTCGGCGTTGGCGGTAATTCCTTCCACGCAAAGGGTCCGCAAGCGCTCCATACCCTTCTGCATCATCTTGATAGAAGAGAATATCGCATGAACCATCACCGGTTCCATCACATTCAACTGCAATTGTCCGGCTTCTGCTGCGAAAGTAACCGTCAAATCGTTACCGATAATCCGGTAGCAAATCTGGTTCACCACCTCGGGAATCACCGGATTCACTTTGCCCGGCATGATGGAAGAACCCGGCTGCATCGGCGGCAGGTTGATTTCATTCAAACCGCAGCGGGGACCGCTGGACAACAAACGCAGGTCGTTGCAAATCTTAGACAACTTCACAGCCAGACGTTTCAATGCGGAAGAGTACATCACTGATGAACCGGCATCAGGAGTAGCCTCTATCAAATTGGAAGCCAACACGAACTCTTCACCGCTGATGATGCGCAGATTCTTGATACACTTGGCGGAATATTCCGGTTCGGAATTGATTCCGGTACCGATTGCCGTCGCACCCATATTTACTTCCAGGAACAACTTCGCATTCTGGTTCAAGCGGTCAACTTCTTCCTCCAGGTTGGCAGCAAAAGCCTCGAACTCCTGTCCGATGGTCATCGGAACAGCATCCTGCAACTGGGTACGTCCCATTTTCAGAATGTCCTTGAACTCCTCGCCCTTGGCACGGAACGCCTGAATCAACAGCTTCAAGTCGGCAACCAGTTCTTCATTCATGAAAATGAAAGCCAGCTTGAAAGCGGTCGGATAAGCGTCATTCGTGGACTGGGAAAGGTTCACATGGTTATTGGGGTGGCAATACTGGTACTCTCCTTTCTGGTGTCCCAGCAATTCCAATGCCCGGTTAGCCACAACCTCGTTGATATTCATGTTCGTAGACGTACCGGCACCACCTTGAATCAAGTCCACCGGGAACTGGTCATGCAAGTCTCCGTTGATGATTTCTTCACAAGCCTTGGTAATCGCATCGGCAATGTCGTCCGGAAGAATACCCAGCTCCTGGTTTGCCTTGGCAGCCGCCCATTTCACCATAGCCAGTCCCTTCACATAATTCGGATAATCGCTGATTGTGATTCCGCTTATATTCTGGAAATTCTCGATTCCCCGAAGTGTCTGTATTCCATAGTACGCATCAGCAGGCACCTCTTTTTCGCCTAACAAGTCATGTTCAATACGTGTCTTCATCTCTTATTCATTTATTTCTAAAATTATCCGGCAAAGGTAGCAAAGAAAAACACATCAAGTGCAAATTTTACCGAAAGAAATCAATCGTTTGCGGACTACAAAAACAAGTGGAATACAAACGCTTACGAGATATTAAGAAATATTTAACGCTCGGACAGTCCTCAAGGGGAATTTCTCCGAGCGTTTTTACAAAACCGGCTTGTTTTTCAGGCAACAGCCGGACAAAATTCGTTTCACACCTCTTCTTCCTGTTCCGCCTCCTCTTCGTGCAATGGTTTCAGATTCTCGGGCACTTGCTCCTCTTCATCCGAAAAATAAGGGAACACGTCCATAAACTGCGTGTCCGAAATGCTGGCAATCTCGTAAGGCACGACAAACGTGGACAAACTCTTCTCCAGATTCTCCAAAGCCTTGTTTATATTTGCCGCCGCCACCAGATAATACTGTCCGGAAGACTTCTCCTTGCCGCTCACTTCATCGGCATCAATGATGTTTACTTTCGCCTTGTACCACCGGTCGTCGTTCTCGTCCTCGGAAGGCACCAGCTCGGTCACGTTGGATTTTTTCAGGCTGCTGATGTAATAATCCCCCGAAATCACCGACTCCATTTCGTGCATGATTCTGCTTTCCGCCTCCGTATATGACATGGCATCCAAAAGATAGGCTTCGTTCACTTTCTTCTCCCGTCCGTCTTCATTTACCTTCACATACTTCACTTTCGCTTCAAACCAATTCGCTGTCATCTTTTCCTTATTTTTAAATTATCGACATACAATATCCCACTCTCCTCATGCCTGTCCCTTGGGTTCCAGGTCAATCGGAAACCTCGGCCCGCTCATGCCGGCATCCGGGGCAATACGAATCACACCGTTGTCCTGCTCGAATTTCCGGATGTTGTCCTGCAACGCCAGCATCAACCGTTTGGTGTTCTCCGGTGTCATGATGATCCGGCTTTTCACCTCAGGTTTCGGCACACCCGGCATCAGACGCACGAAATCCACAATGAATTCCGAGGTGGAATGCGCGATAATGGCAAGGTTCGCATAAGTGCCCTGGGCCACTTCATGATTCAAATCAATCTCTAATTGCTTGTTTTTCGGGTCTTCCATAAAACTTGTCTTAACGTGTAAAAAATGCCACCCCGAAAGGTGGCATTTTCATTTATTTCTGTATCCTTTCCATCTCCTCTTTCGAACCGACAATCAAGTCCTGCAGCTCCTTCATACCGGTACCCACCGGAATCAGGTGACCGCAGATGACATTCTCCTTCAAGCCCTCCAACGGGTCGGTCTTGCCATAGGTGGCAGCCTCGCTCAGCACCTTCGTCGTCTCCTGGAAAGAAGCGGCGGAAATGAAGCTGGAAGTCTGCAAGGCGGCACGGGTGATACCCTGCAATACCTGTGCGGAAGTGGCAGGAACGGCGTCACGGGCTTCCACGGTCTTCAGGTCGCGGCGTTTCAACTGCGAATTAACGTCACGCAGCATACGCGCCGTAATAATCTGACCGGGTTTTACCCTGTCCGAATCTCCGGCATCCAATACGACTTTCTTGCCGAACATTTCGTCGTTCTCTTTCATGAACTCGTTCTTGTCGACAATCTGGTTCTCCAGGAAGCGGGTATCTCCGGAATCCTGAATCAACACTTTCCGCATCATCTGATGCACGATAATCTCGAAATGCTTGTCGTTGATCTTCACACCCTGCATCCGGTACACATCCTGCACTTCGTTCACAATGTATTCCTGCACGGCAATCGGTCCCTGGATGTTCAGGATGTCGGTCGGCGTAATCGCTCCGTCGGACAACGGCGTACCGGCACGAACATAGTCGTTTTCCTGTACCAGAATCTGCTTGGACAGAGAAACCAGATACTTCTTCACCTCTCCGGCCTTTGAAGTAATGATGATTTCCCGGTTACCACGCTTAATCTTGCCGTAAGTCACCTCACCGTCAATTTCCGAAACGACAGCCGGGTTCGACGGATTACGGGCTTCAAACAACTCGGTCACACGAGGAAGACCTCCCGTGATATCGCCTGCCTTGCCGACAGCTCTCGGGATTTTCACAATCGTGCTACCGGCTACCACTTCGTCTCCCTCTTTCACCACGATATGGGCGCCTACGGGCAAGTTGTAGCTCTTGATGACATTCCCTTTCTTGTCCTCGATAATCAAGGCGGGAGCCTTGGTCTTGTCCTTGAACTCGGTAATCACTTTCTCACGGAAACCGGTCGTTTCATCCGACTCTTCTTTGAAAGTTTCGCCTTCCACCAGATTCTCCGAAGCGATTTTACCGCTGAATTCCGTAATAATCAAAGCATTGAACGGGTCCCATTCGCAAAGCAGGTCGTTCTTCTTGATTTCCTGACCGTCCTTTACAAACAATTTGGCACCGTAAGGAATATTGTGCGTAATCAGTACGATGTTCGTATTCTTGTCGATAATCCGCAATTCCGTCAAACGACCCACCACCACATCGCATTTCTCTCCGTTTTCCTGAACATGCTCGACAGAACGCAGTTCCTCGAACTCAACGATACCGTCATACTTCGCTTTCAGCGAGTTCTCCGTTGAAATGTTACCGGCGGTACCACCCACGTGGAAGGTACGCAATGTCAACTGGGTACCCGGCTCACCGATGGACTGTGCCGCAATCGTACCGACAGCCTCACCCATCTGGACGATTTTACCGGTTGCCAGGTTGCGACCGTAACATTTGGCGCAAACGCCTTTCTGCGACTCGCAAGTCAATACGGAACGAACCTCTATGCGCTCAATCGGCGACTTTTCGATTGCCTCGGCAATGTCCTCGGTAATCTCCTCGCCCGATTTCACCAGCAATTCGCCCGTATTGGGATGATAAATATCGTGAACGGAAACACGTCCCAAAATTCTTTCATACAAGGAAGCGACCACCTCCTCGTTATTTTTGATTGCCGCAATGGTAATGCCGCGCAACGTACCGCAATCCTCCTCGGTAATCGTAATGTCGTTGGCCACATCGACCAGACGACGAGTCAGGTAACCGGCATCTGCCGTCTTCAAAGCGGTATCCGCCAAACCTTTACGAGCACCGTGGGTTGAAATAAAGTACTCCAACACGGACAATCCCTCCTTGAAGTTCGCCAAAATCGGGTTCTCGATAATCTGACCGCCAGCGGCTCCGGATTTCTGCGGCTTGGCCATCAAACCACGCATACCGCCCAACTGACGAATCTGTTCACGCGAACCACGGGCACCGGAGTCAAGCATCATGTAAATGGAGTTGAATCCCTGGTCGTCCTCGGCAAGCTGCTTCATCAACGTATTGGTCAGCTTGGCATTCACGTGCGTCCAGATGTCGATGATCTGGTTGTAACGTTCGTTGTTCGTGATGAAACCCATGTTGTAGTTGCTCATCACTTCCTCTACCTGGTCATACCCTTCCTGCAGCAAAGCATCTTTCTCCTCCGGCACGATAACGTCTGCCAGGTTGAACGACAGACCGCCTTCGAACGCCATACGGTATCCCAGGTCCTTGATGTCGTCCA
>CAYNXE010000053.1:0-2155 GCA_964400995.1 uncultured Odoribacter sp. | reverse complement strand
AGGAACTTGGCGGTCACATCCACTCCGCAACGTTTGAATACGTCGCTGATGATGTCACGCAAAGATTTCTTGGTAATCAAGGTGTTGATATACGGGAAATTCTTCGGGGTGAACTGATTCAGGATGACACGTCCCACCGTCGTTTCAATCATGTGTACGTATTCATTTCCATCGTTGTCCACGTCCTTGATTTTCACCTGAATCAAAGCGTGCAAATCCACCGCTTTTTCATTCAAGGCGATAATCACTTCCTCGGGAGAATAGAATTTCAATCCTTCTCCTTTTACGCCCTTGCGGGGCTTGGTGATGTAATACAAACCGAGCACCATATCCTGCGAAGGCACCGTGATAGGCGCTCCGTTGGCAGGGTTCAGAATGTTGTGTGCACAAAGCATCAGAATCTGCGCCTCCAAAACAGCCTCGTTGCCCAACGGCAAGTGAACGGCCATCTGGTCACCGTCGAAGTCGGCGTTAAAACCGGTACAAGCCAGCGGGTGCAGACGGATAGCCTTACCCTCTATCAACTTGGGCTGGAAAGCCTGGATACCCAGACGGTGAAGCGTCGGGGCACGGTTCAACAACACCGGATGCCCTTTCAACACGTTTTCCAGAATATCCCAAACCACCGGGTCGCGACGGTCTACGATTTTCTTGGCGCTCTTCACGGTTTTCACGATACCGCGCTCAATCAGCTTCCGGATGATGAAAGGCATATACAACTCGGCTGCCATGTCTTTCGGCAAACCGCACTCGTGCATCTTCAAATCCGGTCCGACCACGATAACGGCACGAGCGGAATAGTCGACACGCTTACCCAACAAGTTTTGACGGACGCGTCCCTGCTTACCCTTCAAGCTGTCGGACAATGATTTCAAAGGCCGGTTGTTTTCGATTTTCACGGCATTCGACTTGCGCGAATTGTCGAACAAGGAATCCACAGCCTCCTGCAACATACGCTTCTCGTTGCGCAGAATCACATCCGGAGCCTTGATTTCAATCAATCGCTTCAACCGGTTGTTACGGATGATGACCCGACGATACAAGTCATTCAGGTCGGAAGTGGCAAAACGTCCTCCGTCCAAAGGAACCAACGGACGCAACTCCGGCGGAATCACCGCCAGCACTTTCACAATCATCCACTCGGGTTTGTTTATCTCTTTGCTTTCACGGAAAGCCTCTACCACCTGCAGACGCTTCAACGCTTCGTTCTTGCGCTGCTGGGAAGTTTCCGTATTCGCCTTGTGACGCAATTCATAAGAAAGGTCGTCCAGGTTCAGGCGTTCCAGCAACATCTGGATAGCCTCCGCACCCATCTTGGCGATGAACTTGTTGGGGTCATCGTCTTCCAGATGCTGGTTGTCGGCGGGAATGGCATCCACGATGTCCAGGTATTCCTCTTCCGTCAGCAAATCCAGTTCGGCAATCCCCTTGTCTGCCATGATACCGGGCTGAACGACAATATAACGTTCATAATAAATGACTGCATCCAGCTTCTTGGAAGGCAATCCCAACAGGTAACCGATTTTGTTGGGCAAGGACTTGAAGTACCAGATGTGGGCGACAGGCACCACCAACTGGATGTGTCCCATACGTTCGCGACGCACCTTCTTCTCCGTCACCTCCACACCACAACGGTCGCAGACAATGCCCTTGTAACGGATGCGCTTGTATTTTCCGCAATGGCATTCGTAATCCTTCACCGGACCGAAAATCCGCTCGCAGAACAGACCGTCCCGTTCAGGCTTGTACGTACGGTAGTTGATGGTTTCAGGCTTCAGCACCTGGCCGCTGGAATGTTCCAGAATCTCTTCCGGAGATGCCAGTCCGATTGCAATCTTTGTAAAGCTCTTGGGCTTATTGGTATTATTATCTTTTCTAAAAGCCATAATTCTCTAAACTTAAAAGTCTGTCTACTTTTCCTTTACACCAGGTTCACACTTAACCCAAGTCCTCTCAGTTCATGCAACAAAACGTTGAATGATTCCGGAAGTCCCGGTGTCGGCATAGGCTCTCCTTTCACAATGTGCTCGTATGTCTTGGTACGCCCCATCACATCGTCCGACTTCACGGTCAGTATTTCCTGCAAGATGTGGGCGGCACCGAATGCCTCCAACGCCCAAACCTCCATCTCACCGAAACGCTGTCCACCGAACTG
>CAYNXE010000052.1:0-12822 GCA_964400995.1 uncultured Odoribacter sp. | reverse complement strand
CTCGATTTCAGCCTGCTTGTCCTCCAGTTGCTTCTGAGCGGCAACCGTTTCAGGCATCACCGAAATTAACTTCTGGGCATCGATATGTCCCAGCTTAACCTGTGCGGAAACTCCCGTCGCAGTCAAAACAAATGCCAAAAGCATCATCCATTTCATCGTATTCTTCATAACCTTGATTTTTGTTGATTCACCTAAATTCATTTATCACATAGACCTGTCGGTCATTCATTCTGTTTTTTTTACGGAATACCCCAATTTTCTCAATACCACATCGCTCTTGTCCAGTTTGGAATCGAAATAAACCACGGAATTATCGGCGGAAACATCGATGACCATCCCGAAATTACCCTCCTTGGCAACATCCTTGACGACCGCCAGCACCTCATCCTGCAAAGGCTTCACCAATTCCTCCCGTTTCGCAAAAAGAACTCCGTTCGTTCCGAAATACTGCTGCTGCAACAACCGGGCGTGATTCTCCCTCGCTGCAATCTCTTTCTCCCGTTGCTCCCGCATCGAAGGCGTCAAAAACACCTTGTCCGCATTGTACTTGCTCTGCAACTCCGACACCTCCAGGTACACGGCATCAATATCCGCCTGCAACTTCAACGAATAATTGTCCAGCTCCTCCTGCGCCTTCGCATAATCCGGAATGCTGTTCAAAATATACTCCAAGTTGATAATCGCATAGCGAGTGACACTCTGTGCCTTGGTTTCAATGAACAAACAACACAAAAATAATAAAATAAATCCGCTTTTCAATCCGATATGCTGCAATTTAAACATGAAACATAAAATATTAAAAGAATTTTAAGGGGCTTTCAACTCCTAAAACTCTTGTCCCAGTACAAAATGAATCTGCGAACCGGCGGCTCCCGAACGACCCGGAACAGGGTCGAAGCCATAGCCCCAGTCTATACCCAACAAGCCGAACATCGGCAAGAAAACACGCAATCCCACGCCGGCGGAACGATACAAATTGAACGGTTCGAAATCCTTCAACTCATACCAGGAGTTACCTGCCTCCATAAACGCCAGCGCATATATGGTCGCCGACTGCGCCAAAGAAATCGGATAACGCAACTCCATCGTCAGCTTGGAATACAAACTGGCATCCGATGCGCTGGGAGCGATAAAGCTGGAACCCGCATTCGTCAAAGAACCGTTCTCGTATCCGCGCAACCCGATGTACTCACGACCGTACAGGCTGTAACCGGACATGCCGTCGCCTCCCATTTCAAAACCCTCAAAAGGAGAACGCTTGTGCTTGTTGAAGTGTCCCAGATAACCGTACTGCACTCCGGCATACAGAACCAATTTCTCTTTCCGGTCCAAGGGCATGAAAACCTTTCCCTGAAACTTCCATTTATGGAACTCAATCCAACGGTATTTGTCCTTGTTCTTGATGTTCGGACTGGAATAATCCCTGTCCGTAAACCAGGAATACGGCGGAGTAAACGTCAAACCGAGCGTGAAAGTCGACCCCTTGCGGGTGTACAGCGGATTGTCGATAGAACTCCTCTGCACCAGCACTTCAAACGAATGATTGTTTGAATTTCCGTCACTGATGATGTAATACGGCCAATTCTTCAACGAATAACGCTGATAAGAAATGGAAGTGGACATCATGAAGAAATCGTCCGGCCAACTGATGCGCCGTCCCAATCCGGCAGTGACCCCGAAAGTCGTCATCAACTGATCCGTATTGTACAATTGGGAGGCATTCCCGGCATAATAAGAATTGTAATACCTTTGGGAATAACCGGTCTGACGGGA
This sequence comes from uncultured Odoribacter sp., assembly GCA_964400995.1. Classification (GTDB taxonomy): domain Bacteria; phylum Bacteroidota; class Bacteroidia; order Bacteroidales; family Marinifilaceae; genus Odoribacter. Next base: position 11,049 of record CAYNXE010000052.1, on the reverse strand, counting down.
ATAATACGCCGATACGCTCAAGGAATTCGGCTTCTTCCCCCCCAACCAGGGTTCGCGGAAAGAAAGGCTGAATGAAGTATAATACTTTCCGTTCGTCTGCGCCTTCAAGGACAACGTCTGTCCGTCCCCCTGCGGCAACGGCCGGTAAGACTCCAGATTAAAAATGTTGCGAATGGAAAAATTCGTAAAAGTCAGACCGACAGAACCGATGATCATGCCGGCACCCCAACCTCCCGAAATCTCAATCTTGTCATTGGCTTTCTCCTCCACGTGATACTCGATGTCCACCGTCCCGTCTTCCTGATTCGCATTCACCGGCTTCGGCTCCAGCTTCTCCGGGTCGAAATGCCCCAGATTGGCAAGCTCCCGAAGGCTTCGCATGATGTCTTCCCGACTGAACAACTCCCCGGGATAGGTGTACAATTCCCGGCGGATGACATGCTCGTGGGTGCGGGTGTTCCCCTTGATTTCCACCCGGTCTATAGTCGCCTGCGGACCTTCGAAAATACGGATTTCCACATTGATGGAGTCCTTGCCGACCACCGTTTCCACCGGCATCGCCCGATAAAACAGATAGCCGTTGTTCCGGTAAAAGTAATTCCCGACACCGTCCTCGTCCGCCTCCAAGCGTTCGTTGAAATATTTCTTGTTGTAAGTATCTCCCTTTTTCAGATTCAGCAGGGCGGACAATCTTTCCGCATCCACCACCGTGTTCCCCACCCAGGAAATATCGTTGTAATAATACTTGTTCCCTTCTTCCACGTTCACATAAATCTTCACCCGGTTCGGAGCAACCTGGACAACGCTGTCGGACAGGATGGTGGCATCGCGATAGCCCAGCTCGTTATACTTGTCCAGCAAATTATACTTGTCGTCCTCGTAATTCGTCTCGATGTACTTGGCGGAACGGAAAAAATTCACCAAGGACTTCTCCTTCGTCTTCTTCATCGCTCCCTTCAACTTCCCTGCCTTCACCTCCTCATTGCCGTTCAGGACGATTTCGCTGTTGTTGATTTTGTTCTTGCGCTCCACGGTGATGTCCAGAATCACGAAATTCGGCTTCTCCGGATCATCCCGCTGCACCACCTTTATGTCAATGTTGTAATAGCCTTTTTCCTTGTAATACCGCTCGATGATACGTTTCAGATTGGCAATCATGTTGTCGGTCACCTGGCTTCCCGGCAAAGAATTGATTTTTTCCTTCAGCTTGTTCTCCTCCGATTTCTTTATCCCCACATAATTGATTTTCGACAACTTATGGCGTTCCGCAAGATACAAGATCAAAAACACCTTGTTTCCCTCATAACGGTCCACCGAAATCGTCACATCCGAAAACAACCCCTGTTCATACAACCGCTTGATCGCCCTCGTGATTGCCTCGCCGGGAATCTGCACCTCGCTGCCCACAATCAATCCCGACAACTGAATCAAAGTCTCGGGGTCATATTGCGCCCCGATTCCCGTCACCTCGAGTCCCCCGATTTCGTATGTCTTAGGACTCGAATAGTACACTTCCGGCTGCTTCACGGTATCTGCCGGCTGTGCCATCACCCGGCAAACACAAAGCAAAGTTCTCAGAAGACCCAGAATCGCTTTTCCACTCCTATATCTTTTTTTAGCAACGATAGTTGCGCTACCGATACGAATTACTACTCCCCGATTAAAAACACTCCGCCTCCCTGCCCGTCAAATTCCCTCTCCCCGGACCTGTTCTCCCGTCATGCCGAATCTCCTTTCACGGTTCTGGAAATTACGGATTGCCAAATATAAGTCATCTTTTTCAAAATCAGGCCAAAATTTATCGATAAAATAAAATTCCGTATAGGCGCATTGCCACAACAGAAAATTACTCAGCCGGCACTCCCCGCTCGTCCGGATCAGCAAATCGGGGTCGGGAATGCCCGCCGTCGTCAGATAACGACTGAAACACGCCTCGTCCACCTCCGCCAAATCAGCGATTCCGCCTGCCCGATACTCCTCCGCCAAAAGCCGGGCGGCACGGACAATCTCCCAACGGGCGCCGTAACTCAAAGCCAAAATCAAAGTCACTCCGGTATTCGATGCCGTCTCCCGTACCAGCCTTTCCATTTTCTGCCACACCCCGGACGGCAAATCCGTCGTATGCCCGATGACCCGGATTCTCACCTGCTGGCGCATCAACTCCGGCGTCTCCCGCACAATGGCATCCGCCATAAGACTCATCAAGGCGTCCACCTCCGCTTTCGGACGGTTCCAGTTCTCTATGGAAAACGTGTACAGGGTCAAGTATTTCAAACCGATTTCCCCGGCAGCCTCCACCACCTTCTTCACCGTATCCACTCCCTGCTTGTGACCGTAAATGCGCTCCAGTCCGTGCTGCTGCGCCCATCTGCCGTTACCGTCCATGATGACGGCAACATGGTCGGGCAAGCCCGCCGCCATGATTTCTCGCTTTATATCCTCCATGACACCTGTCATTCAAAATTCATCATTCCAACATCAACCCGGGCAATCCTACCTGAAATAACATTCCGTATTCATCGGGATGCGATAGGTCAAGGTGAAACCCGCCACAAAGAACCAGTCCTTGTTAAAAATAAAATTCGTCTCGCCCGTCCCCCAAGGGTCTGACAAGCCGTCCAACTTGTCGGTAAACAACTTGCGGGTGGACCATTCCACCCCACACGACCATTGGCGGTACAAATTGAACTTCATCCCCACTCCCAGCGGAACAGACAGGCTGCCTACGTCACCCGCACCGAAAAAACCCACCCCGGCAAGCGTGTAAGGACTCCACCAGGAAGATTTTGCCGTTTTCCGAACCAGAAAACTCCGGAAATTAAACTCCAGCATCAGCGAGAAATCCCTCACCTTGCAATGAAAGCCGTCCGGATAAACCTCCGTCCCGTTGGGCAACAGATTCACATCCCGGATATCTATCTTTGAAAAACCGGCATTCAGGCGCAAAGCGAAACGGTCGTTCAGATTGTAACGGAACAAGCCCGACACGCATGTCTGCCTGTTGTCGAAATGCCTTGTATTATACTCTCCCAGATAATACCCCGTTCCTCCCAAAATACCGATTTCTCCCCCCGGCTGGCAAAAACCGTTCAAAGATAGGCACAAAAGCGGTAATAGCATGCACGGGAAAATGAAAAATCGGGTAAGAAATGCTAACAAAGAATAACAGGCAGGAAAGCGTTCCTCCCGTATTCCATGCGCAAAAGCACCATTTTCAACCGTATCCTTCACCCGTATCATCATCTTAGCCGAATTTCTACTCCCCGACTCCTCCGTTCCTTGGCAAAGCCCCGTTTCTCCTGTCTTCTCCCCACATCAATTTATTTCTCAACGTCTCGTAATAATTATGCCCCTCCAGCATGACCACCGCCGCCCGGTGTCCGCCCGTCCGAATCCTCAAGCGGTGGCTGTCCTCCATCCTTCGGATCCTGGAATCCAGGCTCAGGACAAAATCGCCCGACCGGCTTTCCACCTGCAGCGTGATTTCCGCGTCGTCGGGCACCACCAAAGGACGCATGCTCAGATTGTGCGGACAAATCGGCGTCAGTATCAGATTGCGGCAATCCGGACTGACAATCGGTCCGCCTCCGCTCAGCGAATAAGCGGTAGACCCCGTCGGGGTAGCCACCACCAGACCATCGGCCCAGTAAGTCGTCAGGTAAACATTCCCTATATAAGCGTGAATATTCAACAAAGAGGAAGTCTCAGCCTTCAATATGCCGATTTCATTCAAGGCATAATCGAAACCGGACACACTTCCGCCGTCCACTTGCAAACGCAGCATTTCCCGCTGCTCCGTCGTATAACGGCCGGTCGTGATGCAATCCACGGCGTCCGCTATCTCGTCCGTCCGGACATTGGCAAGAAACCCCAGCCGTCCGCTGTTCACTCCCAGCACCGGCACCCCGCCGTCCTTCACATATTCGATGGAATCCAAAAAAGTACCGTCACCGCCGATGCTCAGCAACATGGCAACCTCGCCGGCTTCCAACCCCTCTTTTCCGAAAGTCCGGACAAAGCCCGGAACATAAGCGAATTTTTCTTTCAGCAGACGGGCAAAACCCTCCTCGCAGATGACAGCGACCCGACGTTCCTGAAGACCGGCAATCAGACACTTCAAGTAACCGATATACTCATCCCCGATATGTTTCCCGTATATGGCTATCGTCATTAAAACAGAAAATTAAATAACCCACCTGCACAAAGATACGGTATCCCAAGCAATTTTTCCATTTAAAATTTAAGGAGATTCTTCAACTCGGATGCTTTCTGACGGCGCTCGGCAGACGACAACGAATGAGCGTGAGCCGACGGACTTACCCTTTCCGAAAAAAGTTCCCCGTTGTTGCGACGCAAGACATAGGCATTTTTGAATCCCCTGGAATATACTTTGTTCAACTCCGCATTTGCTTCCCGCTCCGTATGGAAAAGACCGGCGCAATACATATACCTGCCGTCTTCCACCGGTACGACGTCGATGTTGTTTATCCCCTGGAAAGCGGACGGGTCGTACACCTGATTGGCAGACATCAGCACCACCGTGTAGCCGGTTGCTGGAGCATAGGTCTCGTTGTCCCGGGGCTTTTCCAATACCCGCGGGGCAGGCAACTGCCGTTGCTTCTGCTGCTGTACCAGCTTGCCCGCCTTCTCGAAATTCTTCAAACGCCTCAACAGCAGCACGTCATCGCTGATGTCATCCCCCTTCACGTCGTGCTGTATCTTCCGCTCCGCCACATAACGGTCTACATTCATCACAAAAGCATCGCTGACCTCCTTCCGGACCTGCGGCAATTCTCCCTTCGCCAAGTGTTCCTCCGGATATTCGCCCACCGTATAACGGTATATGTCGTCGTAACCCCGATAGACCTTCACGTTCTGGAAATTCTCGAAATAAACACGCGGCACCGGATTACGGAAAGCCCCGATTTGTATGGCATACCGATAATCCACAGCAAACATCTGTTCTGCCGGAACTTCCGCCTGCACTTTCTGTTCCACGACCGCAGGCTGTTCTGCCGGAATCTTCGGCTGTTCCGCCATTACCGGCTGCTCCGCCACCACTTTGGGCTGCCCAACCGGCTTCTTCGGCTCGGCTTTCACCGGCAATTTGCGCAAAGAAAACAAAAAGTCATTGTAACCGGTTCCTCCGCGGTTCGAGGACACGTAACCGTCCGTACAATTCGTGTCGCGGAACACCAGGGCAAAATCATCCATGGAGGAATTGATGGGACGTCCCATGTTCTCCGGCGCGCTCCACGTTCCGTCCGGCAGCATCTGCGAAACAAAAACATCCAGACCGCCCAATCCCATGTGACCGTTGGAAGCGAAATACATCTTGCCGTTTTCCGCCACGAACGGGAAAAGTTCATCAAACAACGTGTTGACCTCTTCGCCCAGGTTCACGATATCCCCGCACTCCGCACCGTTGACCTCCGTCACGTAAATATCCTTTCCTCCGAATCCGCCCGGCATGTCCGACACGAAAAACAACAGGGAATCCCGATACAAACACGGATGAGCGCACGAATAATCCTCAGAATTGATACTCAATTCCTCCACATTGCCCCATTTGCCCCCCTCTTCCTCGGCAGTCATCAGTTTCAATATACTGGTTCCGTCCTTTTTCAAAATCGTCCGGGTATAATAAATCCGCTTGAAATCCTTGGTGAAAGTGACGGCGCCGATGTGGTACTTGTCCGCCAGTTCGTCGGCAAAAGGAGCCAGTCTGCCGCTGGTTCCGTCTCCCATGAATATGGCATTGTACAAACGGGTCACCCGATAGCCCCGACTGTCCTTTACCGCCTCTTCGCCCGCTCCGGGAGCAGACAAAATGATACCGCGTCCCTTGTAATAAGTCACACCGGCTGAAAAACCGGCAAAATCAACTTTCGTCTTGTTTGCCGAGTACGTCGGCTTTTCTTTCGCCACAATGCGGGCAAAATCGCAGGAATTCCGAATCCGGCTGACCACCGCCTCATCGGCTCCAAGGCTCTCCGCCCAGTCAATCTGCTCCGCAGCCTTGTCGTAATCTCCGGAGCGCAACAAGGTGATGGCGTAAAAAGTCAAGTCCTCCGCTCCCAGAAAATCCGGATTGACGGCCTTGTACAACTGCCCCGCGCGTACCACGTCGTTCAGATGGAAAAAGCAATTCGCCACCCTGATTTTCAACAAGTCTTTCTTCTCCGTACCCTCTTTCTCGTTGGAATTTTCCAACTCCTTCTGGTACAGCTTCAACGCCCCCAAATAATCGCCCCGCTCAAAAAGCTTGTCGGCACGGGTCTGTGCCAACACTCCCGGAGTGAAAAAAACGACCAACAATAATATACCCAGTAACCTCATCAAAAATAACGTATTGAATTAATACTATCATCCACTTTCTCCTCCTCCGAAGAAGAAGACTTCTTGCCCTTCTTGCCGAAATGGAAACTCAAACCGATTTCCTGGGTGGAATTGAACTTGCTTCCCACATCGGCATTGTTCCCTTCAAAGGAATAACCCAGCCACAAACCGTCGAATACCCGAACCCGGACCAAAACTCCGAAAGCCTCTTTCGTGCGGTACTGCATACCGAATTCAAAGGCATCCCTTAACAACAATTTCACACCCAGATCCGTCTTCATGGATTCAAACTCACTGTAAGACATATAAGCGTAAGGCATCAAGCGGGTGGTATTGCCCACCTTGAAACGGAAACCTCCGTACAAGTAAATCCGCATCATCTCCGATGCCGTCTCGCTGATTTTTTCCCCTTGCTCGTCCAGGGTATTGTAACGGAACTCCGGAATGGACGCCCCGATAAAATAATTCTCGGCCTCAAAATGCAAACCGAAACCGAAGTTCGGCTGGCTGTAATTTTCGGCAAATACGGTTTCTTCCTGCGCCACGTCGCGTGCCGGATCGTCAGCGACATAATTGACACCCGCCTGCAAACCGAAATACAGATTCTTCCCCTCGTTCACTTTCAGCTTGTAAGTTCCAGCAACGTAAAGGAACAACTTCTGGTAAGGTCCGTATTTATCGAAAATCACCGAAAGTCCGCCACCGAAATTCTTCTCCGTGAGCATGGAGTTGATATTAAATGCTGCCGTAGAAGGCCAATACTCGGCTTTCTCAAAACGGCTGTGATAAAGCAACAAACCGTTAGCTCCGCTCTCGTGCCCCATGCCTGCGGGGTTGATCAACGGCTGAGCCGCACCATAATCCGTAAACGTCAAAACACTATTTTGCGCATATCCCACACAAGTTGTCAGCACCAAAAGCAAAATCAATACAATCTTCATACCCATAATTTTTATCCCCTTTTCATATCCTCCAAAAGTCCGGACCTCCGGGAAACTCCCGGATGCCCGAACTTTGTCCTGAATATTTGCCTGTTTATCTCTCTTTATCTATAATTCCTTCGGTTTAAGTTCGCCCGGATTTCAAGCCAGGATTTCAAAATCGTCTTATTCTTGTCTCCCAGGTCAATCATGTAAGTATATATACCGTTCACCAGATTGACTTGTCCGACATATCCGCTCTTCGTCATACCCTTGCCGTCCCAGTCGTTCTGATAGTTCCGGGCTTCAAACACGATCCTTCCGGAACGGTCGAATACCTGAATCAAGTGGTCCGGATATTCGCTGAGGAAGTCCAGCTGCCAGGTATCGTTGATACCGTCACCGTTCGGAGTAATCAAGTTCGGCACAAAGAACCGGTCGTTTTCTTTCACCGTCACGTAGATGTAACCCTCTGCCACTACCGACTTGTCTCTCCGGTTCACCACCACGTACTTCACTTCATCCGTTCCGGTAAATCCGGCAAGCGGCGTATAGCTGAACTGACCGTCCGTCGAAATCGTTCCGACTCCGAATCTTGCCGGCGTCTCAATCTTGAACAGCACGAGAGCCAGGTCATCGCCCTCCTTCAGCATATTCAAATCTTTCACCCGCTCGTTCTTGTAGATGACAAGCATCGTATCCCGGTTGATGTGTCCGTAATCCACGATAATCTCGTTAGACTTGATACGGGTCTGGCAATTCTTGTCACCGCTCACCAGACAGTAAACAATATCTCCCTGGCTCACCGAGCTGGTGATGTATTCGGCATCCGTGCACGGAGATTTCATCTCGTTCACGTACCATTCATACCGGGGTTCTCCCAGCAGATTCTTCACCTCTGCTTCAAATACCACCTCTTCGCCCGGCAGTTTGTCCTCGAGGTCGGAAGTAATCAGCACCTCAGCATCATCCTTGAATACGAGAATCTTCACGGCCTCCACATACGATACGCTCTCATCGTAACAGATGTCCAGCGAAGGCGTCATCGTACATTTTACCCACACATCATCTTCATCCACGAATACCGTCGCAAAATGCTCTGTACCCAAGTTCCAGTCCGGGAACGGTTCTCCGATGCTTCGTTGCCATTGGAAAGTCGGTTTAGAACCGGCATTCGCATGAATGGCAAGCATGGAAACGGAGTCTCCTCGACATACCAGCGAATCCGAACAATCGATATGCAATTCCGGTTCCATCCACGGCATCTGCTTCATAAATATCGTATCAGCAACGATAGGTTCTTGCAAACAGATTTCAGGAGACGGGGTCATTTCCACCATAACCCAGGAATCTTCCTGCCCCATCACCATCACGATATGGGCACTGTCGTAACTAACCAGCTCGTTCTTGGGGGAGTGTCCGTCAGGCAATTTAAAAATGTCATTCTGCCATTGATACTGCGGAGTTTTTCCAACACTTCGCGTTGCCAGCCAGAAATTAATGGTATCACCGGAACAGAAACGAACGGTATCACCAAAACGGTGTTTTGCATCCCTGCTCGTCATGATTTTCAGCGTGACATCATCAAATTCGCGGGCTTTCAGTCGCAAATAGCTTGTCGTCACCTCTTCGCAGGCAAGGTCGCTATTCGCTGTCACCCTCACGACAATGTCATCCTCCAAAACTCCCGGAATCCACGTCAAGATAGAGTCCGCTCTGTCCTTATCCAACTTATCAACCAGCTCTGGGTGCTCTTCTGCAAAATCCAGACCGTCAATCGTCCACTTGTAAGTCGGCCCCTCTATTACTTCCTCCTCTTCCTCTGAAGTAATGATTGCCTTCAAAGAAATCTCTTGTCCCCGGCAATACCAGCCGTCAATGCGGTTGCCCGGATTTTCGTCCGGAAGAATGCCGTCAAACATCGCCAATTCCGCTTGAATCTCAAAACACTCCCTCGTACGCATTTGGAATATCATACTATCCTGTCCGCAATCGCCAGATACCACGACTTTAAATCTCGACCCGTCCCAATTCTGTGGAACCCGAAAGAAAGTAACAGAATCTCCTTCAATCTTGATAACGGGCACACTGCTATCCACGTCTTCCAAAATTCTCCATTCTCCCCCCTCTTGCTTCAGCCACTGGTAAGTCAAATTATTTCCTTCCGCCTTCACACCAAAACCGCGCCCCCTTTCTCCATCAATCTGGAAGTTTCTCAGCGTATCTGTATGCTCAACGATTTTCGGAGCCGGATTCACCACCACTCGCACTGAATCTGTTTTCGAACAACCATCTGCATTCGTAGCTGTCACTTGGTAAACCGCCGTAAGTTCGGGTTTGAACGGTACACCATTGGTCACACCATTGGTCCATACTATCCCTTCAGTTCTTGCAATTCTTGTAGCTTCTTCTGTTCCTTCTTCGCCACCTGTTCCTCCTGCGCTACCGATTGTAGCCGTCAAGGTAATCTCCTCTCCGGCACAAATCTCCTGCTTCTCCGGCACCACCAACGTTGGTCCCGGTCGCAACATGACGCTCACCGTTGCCGTTCCGGCACACCCATTTTCGGGGTTTGTTCCGGTCACCGTATAATCTCCGGAAATCATCGGTGTGAACGGTACTCCGTCCGTCACCCCTTTGTCCCAAGTGTACTGCAATCCTTGCGTGTCACCGGAGGATCCCTTCAACGTCAACTCTTCTCCCTCGCAATGATCCCTGCTCGCCAAACCGTCCACCTGCGCTTTCACATCAGGCACCTTTTCGAATTCGGCTTTAACAGGAGGTATGAATTCTCCCGTGGATTCTACACCGGATATTTGGTATTTGAAGTCCGATATCGTATAAGTACCGACATCTGCTTGACTTACCTTGTACTCCCAAGTAGGACCAGGTTGATTCGTCACCGTCAGAACCGATTTGGAATTGTTGTCACGCAGAGAGAATGAATAAGCATCCGCACCGTTTCCGTCAATGGTAATCGTCAATTCTTCTCCATCGTAAGCACACTTCTTGTCCACCGTCATCGTCAAACCGATTTTGGAAGGATCAGTAACCACTACGTTGAAACAACGTTTCGCACTCACTCCTCCACTCCATACTTCTACACAAACCTCTTTGGAACCGGGGGTTGACGAAGTAATGGTCGCTGTTGTACCCGTTCCACTTATGGTCACTCCTGCAGGAGCCGTCCACTCATATTTATCATAAGTTCCATTTCCTCCGGCTACCGTCACAGTCGCCTCGAACGGCTCTCCGATATTTCCCTTCGGTGTCGTTGCCGGCGGCGTAATCACAATATCAGCCATCTTGCCAACATTCACCGTAACCGATTTTGTCGCTTCACATTTATTATTATCAGCCTTTACCGTATAAGTATGCGCTCCTGAACTCAACTTACCTGTGGAAACTTTCGGTCCACTGGTTGAAGCTAACGGAGTACTTGACTGAGCAGCAGACCAAGTCAAACTAGCAGTCTCCGGATCTACAGACGCTAATGTCAGTTCCACGACATCTCCATCCTTCGGTTCACTTGAAGACACTGAAATATTCCCCAATACCGGTGTCTTATAGACCTGTACATTGTTCAAGGTTTTTTCCAAAGTTTCCGAACCTTTCGTTACTTTCACAGTCACCGAATAGATGCCCTCTTTGGAAGTCGGCTGAATTTTCGGGGTTCGAGGAGCCGACAAATCAAAAACCAACCCGTCAGGCACAGAAGTCCATGTATACGAAACAGAACCGCTACCTCCCTCATCTCCGGCATTCAATCCGCTTACCGCTTGGGTTCCCA
>CAYNXE010000051.1:0-12941 GCA_964400995.1 uncultured Odoribacter sp. | reverse complement strand
ATTTATCGGAATCGTGAAACAGAAACAGGCACCCTTGTCGTAGAGTTTGTCGACAAAAAGGTCGCCGCCGAGCAGTCGGGCGACACTCCGGCAAAGGTATAGACCCAATCCGCTGCCCTGCTTGAAGGGATCCAATTTAACGAAACGGTCGAAAATGACCTCTTCTTTTCCGGCAGGGATACCGCAACCGGTATCGGTAACGGTAAACATCAGTGAACGCTTGGAGTCGTCAAGGCGATAACTGAGAGTGATGCTGCCCGAATCCGTGAACTTGGCGGCATTGCTGAGCAGGTTCATCAACACTTGCTCCACGCGCAAGCGGTCGGTGGAGATACGGAAGTCCTCCGTAGAAGGCACAAACTCCATCGTCACACCGGCTTTGGCACGCCCCCTCATGTTGTTCACCGCCACATTCGCCATCGTATGGACATTGACCGGATTCAACTCGCAAAGCATTTCGCCGCTTTCCAAAGACGACACGTCAAGAATATCGCTGATCAAGGTGGAAAGATATTCCGTATTCAAAGTAATCAGGTGGGTGAACTGCTCGAGTTTCCCGCGATGCTCATCCGGTATTTTCTTGACAAGCAACTGCGAAAATCCCATTATGGCGTTCAACGGCGTTCTCACCTCGTGGCTCATACTGTGAAAGAAATTGCTTTTGGCAATATTTGCCTCTTCCGCCCGTTCGCAAGTTTCAACCAACTCTTTCTGAATCTCAATCAACTGCCGGCGTCCCTGTTTCAACATCTCGGTCAAGCGCAGCAAGCGGTTGGCAAAACTGCGGGTTCGGAAAAAGGAATAGGAAATCACAACCAGCAGAAGCAACACGAAAACCAGGGAGGCAATGAAAGCGATCTTGATGATGTGGTCATTGCGTGCCTGGGTTTCCCTGCTTTCCAGCTCCAACTGCATATTCTCCGCAATGAGGTTGTTCACGTCATAGCGAATCTGCAATTCCCGGTAGAGTTCATCATAGCTGTCCTGCTGGTATTGCAGCAACACATCGTTATACTCTTTCAAGGCAACCAGCAGGGAGGCATCGTCACCCGTGGCAATGGCAGCCTCTTTGAGCAAGCCGAGCATCTGCCGCCGTTGCGCAGGCGCCAGGTCCGCACTGTCAAGCGTCTGTTTGATGTCAGGGATAGCCGCCCCGTACTTCTTTTGTGCAACGAGATAATACACCCTGGCGCGATGATTGTTTTCAAAATCGTTCCGGACATCCTCATTTCTCTTGGCCAAAGCCACACACTTGTCATAAAGGTCCTTGATTTCCTTTTGCGTCAAGGCGGGATAATTGCTGAGCATGCGGCGATAGCAGATGTAATAATTGATATCGTAATTGCGGTAATGCCGCCCCATGGCCGCATACCTCTTCTCCAATTCGCCAATGATACGGATCAATTCGCGGTCTGCATCGATTGCCCTGTCGTATTCTCCGTTGTTGGTATAAACAATTGCCGCCCGGGTATAAAACAAATTCCGCAAGAAATAAGCATCTTCGGGCAACTGGCGAATCAACTCCTCCAGCCGTTGCAGGTATTCGACATACAATTTCCCGTTAGTCGTATAACTGAGATAGATGCACAAGGAATAAAGCTGCCGGATATTGTCGTAAAAGCTATTGGTATCGGCAGGATTTCCGTTGTACTCCTTGTTGAAGATTTTCATCACCTCTTCCTGTCGCTGGCTCCCCTTGAGGCTCTTGGCTTTGGCATCCACCTGATACAACTGGACAAAAAGATGATATTGCTTCTGGAGGCGACTTTCAGGCTGCGCCTTCGCACATTGTTCTATGCGTAGCAACACACTGTCCGACGACTTGTAAAGTACGGCAAGCTGACACAACATATCACGAACGCCTGTCTTGTCATCGGTCCGGCTGACAACGTCGTATATCTGCCATGCCCATTTCTTTTGTTCCCTTCTCGACGACAGGTCGTACAAATCATAAAGGATAGCCAGACTGTCCTTGGACGTTTGAGCCTGTGACAGTTTCTGCCTAAGGGAATCCAATAGCTTCGAAGAAGCATCCTTGGACGCATTGTTCTGGGGCGCAGCCCAAAGAGCCGGCACCAGACACAGAAAAAGCGTAAAAACAGTTATGAGTCTATATATATACAAAACCTTAAAGTTTTTCAGCCATGAAACCTCCGCCGTTCATGCAATTCTCTATCTCGTTAGCCAGCTTCACGGCATCTACGGGCTTCGAGACGTAACCGTTAAAACCAATCTCCATGATTCGCTCCCGGTCTGAAACGAACACATAAGCCGTCACGGCGATAATGGGCACCGTCGTGGTCAGCTTGCGGAGTTCGCGAGTGGCTTCGTAACCGTCCATCCGCGGCATATTGATATCCATCAATATCAATGCGGGGTTGTGTTGCTTGTAAAGCTCGATCGCCTCCACACCGTCCCAGGCGTGAATCAGTTCGTAATCGTCTTCCAGCATGGCTTGGAAAAGGAAATAGTTGCTCTCGTTATCCTCGGCAATCAGCATCAAAGGCTTTTCCTTCGGTCCTGCCGGACGCGGCGGTACCGGTGCCGGAGCGGGCGCAGGTGCAGCCTCTGCTTTCGGTTCCTGAGCGGGGATGACAGGCTGGACATTCACGCCCAGCGGGGCACTCCCGACGGATGCCGTCGGTGCAGCAGCCGGTGCGGATGCACCAGGCAGACCCTTGACTAATTGTTGCAATAATTTACTGTTGGTTTCGATGATACTGGCATACAGCCTTTGTATCTCCTTGTTGTCTGTCGCAACAAGCTGATTGGCATAGCTCACGATTGCTTCCAACGGCGTCCGTAGATTCTTTACGAATTCTTCGATTTGTTCCTGATTCATAATCGTAATATTTTGTCAATTATAACATGATGAAACTTTTTCCCAACACGGATTTCAACTCCTGCATCAGTTTATCGGCGTTCAACGGCTTCGACACGTAACTGTTGAAACCGGTATCCATGATCTTTTTCTTGTCCGAGATGAACGCATAAGCCGTCACGGCGATAATGGGCACCGTCGGTGAGATTTTGCGAATCTCTCCGGCAGCCTCGTAGCCGTCCATGTTGGGCATATTGATGTCCATCAGGATGACTTGCGGCTTGTGCTGCTTATAGAGTTCCACCGCCTCCACGCCGTCCCAGGCGTGAATCAGCCGGTATTCCGGTTCCAGGATGGCCTGGAACAACAGGTAATTGCTCTCGTTATCCTCGGCGACAAGCACCGTAATCTCTTCCTTGGAAATGGAATCCTTCGGGGTTTCCTCCACCACCACGGGGTCAGCGCTCTGCTCAACGGGGAGATAAGGCAGGGTAAACCAGAAGGTACTGCCTTTGCCCTCTCCTTCGGATTCCACGCCGATGCGTCCGCCCATCTTCTCGATGATGGTCTTGCTGATGGAAAGACCGAGACCGGTGCCCTGGGCAAAACTGTTCTGCTTGGAGAAACGCTGGAAAAGCTTTTTCTGCGTTTCGGCAGAGATACCGATACCGGAATCCTTCACGAAGAAGTAAAGTTCCTCCTTGTTCAACACATAGCCGAAATCGATGCTTCCCTGCTCGGTGAACTTGCAGGCGTTGGTCAACAAATTGATCAATACCTGCGACAAGCGGTTAGGCTCGGTCTGTATCACACAATTCGGCACCCCTGCCAGACGATTCAAGGCAACCCCGGGTTTCACCCGTAAACGGACGGTGTTTTCCACCGTTTCCGTCAAGCTGTTCAAATCGGCGGGCTGGTAATAGAACTCCAGCGTATTGGCTTCGATTTTTGCCAAATCGAGCACGTCATTGATTAATTGCAGCAACAACTGGTTGTTGTTCTCGATGATGTCGACGAACTTGCTCTTCTTCTCGGAATTGTCCGTGTTGGACAACAACTTGGAGAAGCCCACGATTGCATTCAGCGGAGTACGGATTTCATGGCTCATGTTGGCAAGGAAAGCTGATTTCAGCCGGTCGGACTCCGTAGCCTTTTCCCGGGCGGCAACCAAAGCCAGCTCCTGTTTCTTGCGTTCGGTAATCACCAGCAAGGAACCGGAAAGGGCAATCGGATGCTGCTGGTCGTCATGCTCGCTTGCCACCGCGTTCACCTCCACCCAATCCACGTGCGGTTCTCCGTATTGCATGGAACGTACCCGGAACTCCGCTTTCGCATATTGCTTCTTGGCAGAAATCAAGTCGTAATAAATGGCTTTGATTCGCGGAACGTCCTCCTCGTGTATGCGTTCAAAATATTCACTGTCCCGGATGACGTAAGTCGCATCGGTTGACACCTGCCGCTGTGCGCTGACGTGCAAGTTTTTCAATATGCGCTGCGCTTCGCAGGTAATCTCTTTTTTCTGCAAATCCCACCGCCACGGAATGATGCGTGCCAGATTCAGGGTCAAGTCCAGTTTCTGCGTAAACTTCCGCAGTTCCTTTTCCGACTTCCGCTGCTCGGTCACATTCACGGCGAAAACGTCGATGTCCTCGCCATACTGTTTCCGGAAATGTTTTCTCCTCACCAGACACAACAGGAATTCATAATAGGTATCGGTTTGCTTGAAATAATAGGTGAAACTCACCGGCTGTTTTTTCTGCAACAGAATCTCCGTGAGATTGGCGATGTATTCTGCCGGGAAAAGTTTGTCCGGCTTGTCCGGTATGGCATTCGCGCCAATCAGCTTGTCGAACGACTCGTTACCGGAATGATAGGCGATGTCTGTTACCTGGCGCTTCTTGTTAAAACAGACCGTAGCCTGCGTATAACATATCGGCATGTTGTTGACAATGGCATCGTACTGGCCGAGCAGAGCGATGCGCTTGCGCTGGAAACCGATATACAACATCCCGATGACGAACAAGGCAATCAACACCAACAGAATAATCGACGCCGGCAGGATATATTGTTCGAGGAACGTCGGCGGACGATTGAGGAAGACGGTGTCCTTGGGACAATTCGCTATGTCGATGTTATCCTGTACAAGTTGCGGATAATTGACCACGGGAGAAGATTTCGTGGCATAGGCAAAAGGCAGGTCCCGCATGGAACGCCCTTTCAGCATCTGCGCCAGAGCGTCTCCGATGGACTGCCGGGTCTGTTCTTCATCCGGGAAATAGCCTCCGGTAATCCCAAAACGCAGATAAGCGCTACGCAAAGCAAAAACGGGCTGCGGAGCGGTGGGAATCAGACGGACATCCCCGGACATCAGCTGGGAGTTGCCGTATGGGTCAACATGTTCATAAAACCAGGTGCTCATCAGCAACCCCACCGTCGAATCCTGATTGACGAGGAAGTTTTGCATCTGTTCGCCGTTCTCCTTGTTGCCCACACTCCATTCGTATTCAAGGTTCGGATATTTCTCCGTCACGTAAGTACGCAAGAGATTGTCGATATGAACACTGTGATAGGTCTCGTCTGCCATATACACCAATTTTTTCATGTGCGGCAGCATGTGTACCATCATATTGACTGTCTCCCGATAGAAATCAGGCACTTCGATGAGCGTGAAATTATACTTGCCCCGTAATTCCGACATTGGGCGCAATTCATTCTCCGCCAGTTTGGTCTGACCCGTAAAATAGTAGTCCGTCGGACCGTACTGGTCCGTTTTATCAATTAAGAGAATCGGTATGTCCCCCCATTCCTGAAGAATCCGGTCGCGGAGGGTAAAAGCCATACCGCCAAGCATCACGACATAGTCCGGCTTTTGGCGCTTGAAACGTTCGAAGATAACGTTTTCCAACTGGTTGTATTGTGCGATGTCACGAACCAGCGTGTTGTTCATGTGAATAATGCTCGCCTGGACACTTTCCGTCTGGGCTATTTTCATACTGATGGGCAGTATCAGTTCCTGACTCCAGGGAGCACTCTCGTGATAGGAGTTGATGATAAGCAAGTGCTTCCTGGACGCATAAACATCAGCGGCAGAAAAGAACAAAGCTACCACAGCACAGGCCGTCAGCCTGACCGCGAATCTCAAAAATGAATTCTGGCGTTTGTGTAGCATGGATATGATAATATAACGATTAAAATCCCCGCGCCCAGTACGGAACGCCCGAAGGCATTCCGCACAGGAACGGGAAATTTTGATTCTAAATTCTCACGCAGGAGAAAGGTGGTTATTCTTCTACTTCTCTAAACTTATAGACACGCACACCACTTTGACCATAAGCGACATATATATATCCCGTTTTTGAAACAGCTACAAAATTCGGAGAATGACGCTCGTCGGTGCCAGCAGCAGGACTTTTATCAGAAACCGGAAGTCCATTCTCATACTTTTCCACCTCGAAAGCATATCGATGAAATACTCCGTTTACCCAGTTATAAACTTGCAAACCGATTTCCGTTGACAAATATACATAGTCACCATCTACACACACGCCCGTCGTTTTAACTTTGAGCAAGTTTTCGTCTTCACAAAGTCTCTTCTCGTTTTTCAAATCATATACCACTAAGCCATTTTTACCGCAAGCAACATAAGCGGTATCATGCTTCACAGCAAAAACATGCTTACCATAATAGTCATGCGTTGCAGTAGATGCTACCCACTCTTTTGTAATAGGGTCATAAGTTTCTGCTACTTTTACGGCTGAAAGCAATTTTACGCCTAAGTCTACAGTTTTACCGCCTATTTTCGTAATGTTAGCACTCTCTGTGTTAAAAAGAACATAAACTTCTCCCTCTTCATCGGTAGTCACATATTTACCACCGAAGTTTTCATCGTAAGGAAGTAAAGTTGTAACAACATTTTCTCTTGGTTGATTTTCGGTTTTATCTCCGTAATAATACGGCTGAGCTTTAGCTTCTGGCTCAAACGTTCCATAGGTTCCCTTATAACCTGACACAGCTACCAAGTTACCTTCGGTATTTTGAGCCACAGCATTTACAGATACTCCCGGGAAACCAATGACATCAACACTTGCACTTAATCCATCATTGCTCAACTCCATACGTCCAACCACTCCGGCGTCCGTTGCACTAGTAGAACCCAAGAAAAGATACTTGGGGGTGTACAGCACATGATTGAATTTCAATATACCATCAGTATAGGCAGTATTTTCTAATTCCAGAGGAATATTAATAACATCCACAGCACCACCCCAAGCTGTTGCTGGATTCTCTGCCTGCATATTGGAATGCCATGTAACGTATGCTTTCGTTCCGTCAGCGTTGAATGCAACGGCTGTAGCAGACCAGTTTAGTTTCTCCCTTTCTTCCTCTACAGGTTTGATTGTACCTACATACTCAAGACGCTCTTTCTTGTTAAGAGAAGACTTTGTCTCTGTTACACGTTCAACACGTCCTGCCTGCAATGCACCGCTAATCAGTTTTAAGGATACAGTATTTCCTTCAGATACTACCGGCTGTTCCGGTTCTTTGTTTTCAACATCGTCGTTAGAGCAACTTGCCAACATACCGGCCAGAACAATAGCCGTACAAGTTGTAAGCCTCCGTACATTAAATTTCAAATGAGACTTTTTCATACTTCAAAAATTAAGTTTAACAACATTCATCTATTTTCATTTATCTTTTTTTCATCTCAATTATTTATACGCCCTCCATCTGTGCCACTGCCGATACCTTTTCCGGATTCCACTTGTCCCGATAGGAAGAGTAGAAGAACAATTCCTCGGTATGTCCGACAAGCCTTGCTATACGCAAGAAATAGCCCATGTAGAACGTGTGCAGGAACAGGAAGCAGCCCAACGGCCTCTCCTCCCTCGAACGCTCGGACACGCATTGTATCACGATAAACGCAATCACAGAGAAAGAGAAGCGAATCAGCCAGCCGACCACGACAATCTCCATCAACCGGTCCACATTGCCGAATACCAACATGAGGATGTAAAAGAACCACACGTAATTAAGCCCGAAGTCGTATATGATGTTTTCCGTATTGGAAAGCATGTTCGAAAACGAGAAATTCCGGTCAGACCACAACATATCCTTGTGTTTGCGGATGCGGAAACGCACCAGCGATTTGGACCAGCGCTTGCGCTGACGGAAAAGGGCATACCACGTCTTCGGCACACTGGTCATGCAAATGGCATTTTCGGCAAAATGCACCTTGTAACCCGCCTTTCGTATCTTCTGCGTGATGTCGCCGTCCAGTCCCGGACCGATGTCCCAGCCACCCACCTGACGAATGGTGTCCGTTTCAAAAGCCCCGAAAGCCCCGGAAATGATGTGATAGATGCCGAGCATGTCGGTCACCATACGTCCCACCTGGATGGTTCGCAGGTACTCCTGTGCCTGGAGAGCCGTGCAGACCGAATCATAGGTGTTACGAACCTTCACACACCCGCCTACACCCTTGATGTTGCGGTCGTAGTAGAAAGGCAGCAATATCTTTTCTATGGCATCGCGGTCAAGGCTACTGTCGGCGTCCAGGTGGACGATGTACTTGCCTCTGGCATGCGATACCGCATAATTTGCGGCGGCAGCCTTTCCGCCACGTTCACGCATCCGGAAAAACTTGTCGATGTACCCTTTGCGTTGCAAGTCGTAACAAATCTGCGGGGTCGCGTCGTCCGAGCCGTCATCGACAATAATAATCTCAAAATTCTGGTAGGTCTGCTCCTTCAGCGATTTCACCAGCTTGTAAATGTTCTCCCCTTCGTTTTTCCCCGGAGACAGAATGGAAACCAACGGCTTTTCGATATAAAGCATACGCCGGGCAATGGCTTCCCGCTTGTGCCGCTGCCGCCAAGTTAAACCGTAACGGATGCTCGCGATGATATCCAGCAGGTAATAACGCGGAAATTCGATAAAAAATAGAAACCAATACGTTCCCACCAACAACTTCCAGGAGAAATTGTTGGCAAAACAGGCAACAATACCGTCTATCATATCGAATGCGAAATCCAGCATAACGGTTTGCGGTTTTTACGGGTTAACGTCTGTCTTCTTCTATCCGGCGAATGAAGCTTTCCACGTCATCGCCGGGGTGATAAATATACGTGTCGACGAGTTCAAACTGGAATCCCTCGTGCATCTGCTGATAATCGTCCAATTCGGCCTTCAACTCATATTCCATCTGGTTTTGCAACCGGGCAAGCTGTCCTTCGGGTGCCCGGCAAAGGAAATAGTAGTTGTTACCCCACATGGCGTTCTTGTAATTGACGAAACGGCTCATTTCCTGCACCACGGGCGGAGTAACCTCCTGCGTCATGATGTTGTCGAGTGCCGGGTCGAACACATAGAAACGCGCCACGATAAACAAGTCCGACTGTTCGCCGTCCGGTTGAGAGAACAAGCGCAGGTAATCCAGGAAGTCGCGCATGGACGAATAACCGTAGAATCCCACCTGGCTGAGCGTATAGCGGATGTCATAGTTGGCAAACGCCTTGATGCCCTCCGGCGTAAACTCATATTCTTCCACGTCAATCGGCAGCAAATCGTCGGTTGTCCACGTCTGCCGGTTGGTGGGACACAATACCCGCATATCGGGGTACATGAACGTCTCGTCGCACGCGTTGCAGGTGTAAATGGACGACGGCTTGTCGTAGTCCACGCCGATGTGCCGCAACATGTGCTTGCACTTGGGGCAACGCAACTCGCCATCCCACTCATAGGAAGATTCCGGCGACACGTTGGCGCAACGGAAATGGTGAAGCACCGGTTCCTCGCGAATATCCGAACTGCCGCACTTGGGACAGCACTCGAAGAACAACTGATGACTCCGACGGCACACCGGACATACGTGTATCTTATCGATAAACCTTGTCCGGCGGATGTATCCCAGTTTCAGCAGCTGCGCATGGAAGAAATGGCGTTCCTCCATCTGCAGGTTCTCCTGTCCCTCGAACCAAAGCGTATAGTAATAGA
The DNA here is from genome assembly GCA_964400995.1 of uncultured Odoribacter sp. Classification (GTDB taxonomy): domain Bacteria; phylum Bacteroidota; class Bacteroidia; order Bacteroidales; family Marinifilaceae; genus Odoribacter. Next base: position 3,127 of record CAYNXE010000051.1, on the reverse strand, counting down.
GCGACATGTATCCCTCACTCAATCCCGGCGTCGGTTCCGATGAAAACCTGAACTGTCCGCGCGAAATGGCATACCGGCACAAACGGAAGATTTCCTCTGCGTGCGTAATCACCGGCTCCGTACCGAGCAGGAAGTTGATACGCCGCATGTTGGCGTAAATGTCCTCGATGCCCTGCGCCATGTTCTCATCGGTCGGCACCGTGGCATACCCGTCCACGATGACTTCCGCCTTGCCAATCCAGCCCATCAGCCTTCGCGTCACGTAGCAAGGCTTGAAACGGCATTTCTCGGACAACAAGGGCGAAGCCAGCCGGATAGCCAGCATGTTGCGGTCCGTCAGGCTCGAAATCACATTGATGAAAATAGCGTCGAAATCCTCAAAGGACAACTCCGGTGTCCGGTCTACATCCACGACATCGTTGATGACCAAAATGCGCCGACGATTGGCGTTCTTTATGATGGTAAATTTCTCGTTCATCTCTTCAGGTTTTTGGGGGTCTGGACACCTTTTCCGGTGGTGAACCACAAGTAATCATCGGGTAAAGCTTCGCGGAACCACGTGTCGGAATTACGGACACGCACTTTTACCGGCAATCCCGACGTCATGCTCCAGAAAGGAACCGTCTGTCCTTGATCCAAGTTGAATGTAGCAATCAATACCGTATTGCGTTTATTAAAATAGCTTCGCAAATGCTCCGGAATCATCTCCGCACGCATGCCCAGCACCGCCACGTGACCTCCCAGAACAATATCCTCGCTCACGATAACGTCCACACGCGAATCGTTGGTGAGCCGGTGAATCTTGTCAACGGGCACATACGCCACGACTTGCAGATTGTTCCCGTCCAGGTTCAGGTGCTGTTTCGTCAAAATCTCCTCTTTCTCGAAAAAAATCATCCGGTCGGGCGCATTGATCTGCGTGATAATCGACGAATCGCCCGCCAGGCGGTAAGCCACAGCATCACGCAAGGACTCGGAACGGATGTTGTCGTAGAGCTGTGCACGCAAGGTGGTATCGGTACGTGCCGCCTTCACTTGTCCCAGCACCGGACTGGTCTCCCGCTTCATGCGCTTGAGTACGCCCAATTCATGATACAACGCCTGCAATCTTACTTCGGACTCTTTCAACTCGCGCTCCAGGTCGAGCTTGTGGGCGTTGCTGCTGAGACCGAAACGGATGTTGTGCAGCTCGATGTCTATCTGTCTCTTCAACTCCTCGATGCGCACGCGCAACACCTTGATGTCCTGCGCGGTCGTCTCGTAGCGCAGCGATATTTCACGGTAACGGGCGACAATACCCGGCTCGTTGTTCGGGTCCGCCTGCTGCACCAGCATGTCCAGCATGTAATAGGAATAAAGCGTATCGCCCGGTGCCACGATGTCTCCCGTCTTCACGTACACGCTGTCCAAATAAATGTCGAAAGGCGTGCGCACCCGGTTCTCATCCACGTGCATGTAACCGTCATATTCCGTATAATAGACATAATACCCGAAATACAACCCCAACACCAGCACACTCAAGCCCAGAATCGTGCCCGCAATAATCTGCTGGCGATTCAGCTTGCGCTTGCGCTGCCGGAGTATCGCTTCGATGTTCTCTTTCTCTTCCGTTGAATGATAAGTAAAATTTTTCATCAGTTCCGATTGGTATTATTCAACTGTCTTTCCTTGCAATACCATAAGATGGATATGTCCGCCAGCAATCCCTGCAAATCCATCAGGTGGCAATCCCGTTGGTATTGAAAGTCTATCAATTTCTCTATGCAACTCAAATAAATATTATATTCCTTGGCGCGCGACAACAGGCTGTACTCCCCGATGCGGTTGCGATAAGCCTCCGTCCGTTCCGCCAGGTATCTCTTCAGTTCATATATACGCCGGTATTCCCCTTCCAACGACCGGTTGAGGCGGTTGATCTCCCCGGAAATGAAACGGATGCGGTCGATGATCTGCTGGGAAACCTGCGCCCCTTCCGCCTCCAGCAACTCGCGTTCGGCACGGATAGTCTTCTTCCGCTGTCCTGCTTCACCGGACAGGGGAAGCGAAAACGACACGCCGATGTCCACGTTCGAGGAATTCGACGTATGAGGACGCGTATAGTAGGAATAACGCACAAAAGGCGTCAAGGTAATGTCCTGCCAATAGCTCGTATTCTGCTCCTGCTGTTCCAGCATCTTGGTACGCAGACGCATCAGTCGCAAGTCGGTCTGGGTAGTGCGGATATACTGGATCAGCTCCGTGGTATCGATTTCCACCGACCAGGCTTCCGGATGAGACAAGTCGCGCGTCTCCGGCCAGTCGCCCACCAGCATGGTCAGCACCCGTTCGGCTTCCGCTCGCTCGTTCAGTATCTTCAGCAATTCATCGCTGCTGACATTCTCGTTCAGCAACAAATAATTGTGGGCATCGCTCAGCATCACCAGATTGTGCACCCGGTGTTGCAGCACCCCGGAAAGCAAACTGTCGTGCATGGTACGGAAATACTCCTTGGAGCGATAAATGAGCGAACCGATGTGCTCTTTCTGATTCACCACATGGTCCATCTCGCCTTTCAGGTAAATCTCCTGGATGCGCTGTTTCTGTTTAATCAGCGAACTTTTCAGGACATTCCAGCGGAGTTCGGTCTGTATCTTTCCGTTGTAGCGGGATTCCGCATCCTCCTCGTCCATGCCGAAAATATGGGCGGGACGATAGTAAGCCTGTCCCGCAAGCGACAAAGCGGTCTTGCTCTTCAACGCCTTGATTTGCTGATTGACATAGTTCATCAATGCAGAATCGTATGCGACTCCGACCACCGGCATCTTTTCCGGCAACAGCGAATTCAAAAAGTTGTCGTTGCGCATCACCGGTATCGGTGACAACGAATCCCGGCTGGGAAAAATCAAGGAATCCAGTTCGACAAACCGCTCCTCGAACTGCCGCAACAGACGCTCGCTTTCCTGTTCCTGCGAAAAGACATACCCTGACCACAGTGTAAACACCATACACCAGACGAACTTCACGCTACTCAAGGTTGTATTTCTTATAATTTTCAACATGTTTGTTCCACACCATTTTTCTCATTCAAGCAGCTCGTGCTCCGCTTTATTTATACAGGAGAAATTATTTGGGTGAAATAATTTCTCCT
>CAYNXE010000050.1:0-13339 GCA_964400995.1 uncultured Odoribacter sp. | reverse complement strand
GGATGTAAGGATGAATCTGACCAATTATCATAGTCATTGTTCTTTCTGTGACGGCAGGGCGCCGATGGAAGAATTTGTGAAGTCGGCCATTGCTGCCGGTTTTACGGCATACGGCGTGTCTTCGCATGCTCCGTTGCCTTTTCCCACCCACTGGACGCTGGAACAGCGAAAAGTGCCTGCTTATCTCCGGGAAATCGAGGTGTTGAAGGAGAAGTATGCCGGACAGATAGAATTGTATGCCGGAATGGAAATCGATTACCTGAACAAGGAGCAGAATCCGGCTAACGAGTATTTTCAGGGATTGCCTTTGGATTATCGGATTGGTTCCGTTCATCTGGTTTATACGGACGAGGGGGAGATTATTGACACGGATGCCGGGACGGAGGGTTTTGCCTTGTTGTTGCGCGATTATTTTCAAGGGGATTTGAGGCAGTTGGTGGAGCGTTATTACGAGGCTTCGATGCGAATGGTCGAGACGGGAGGCTTTGATTTCATCGGGCATGCGGACAAGATTTTCTATAATGCCGAATATTGCGAGCCGGGCGTGACGGATCGGAATTGGTATAAGGAGTTGCGTGAAGGTTTATTTCGCCGGATTGCCGAGAAGGGATTGATGTTGGAAATCAACACCAAGGCTTATCTGTCGAAAGGCTGTTTTTTCCCTGCCCGGCAGCATTTTGAAACCATTCGTCGCCTGGGAATCCCGGTGGTGGTCAATTCCGACACGCATTTCCCAGAACTGGTCAATGCCGGTCGCCGGGAAGCCTTGGAACTGCTCAAGGAGAGCGGTTTTACCTCGGTTTGTGAATTGCATGGGGGAAAGTGGATGGAGGTTGAAATTGATTTATAAACGATGATATGAAAAAGACATTTCATTTTGTTCCTTCTTCGGCAGTTTGTTCTGTTGGCATTGATTTGACCGTGGAGGACGGGATGGTTCGGGAAGCATGCTTTGAGGGAGGATGCAGCGGAAACCTGCAAGGCATTTGTATGTTGGTGCGGGGAATGAAGGTGGAAGAGGTGATTGAACGCCTGGAAGGGATTCAGTGCGGAACCAAACGCACTTCCTGTCCCGACCAGTTGGCAAAAGCCTTGAGGGCTTTGTCCGATGAAAACGATAAATGAAAGGACAAAAAGATGAATCAGGAATTGAATTTGGACCAGGTATTGACCCAGGTTTCGGAATGGGCGAAAGAGGTGGGGAAACTGCATCTTTCTTATTTCCGGGGAAATAACCTGGACATCCGGACAAAGTCCAATGTATATGACGTGGTGACCCGGGCGGACAAGGAGGCGGAGGCTTTTTTAATCCGTGAAATCGGTCAAAATTTTCCGGACCACGCCGTACTGGGGGAAGAGAGCGGGGAGCATGCGGGAGAGGCGGATTACCGGTGGGTCATCGACCCTTTGGACGGCACGAATAACTTCAGTCAGGGGTTGCCTGTATTCACTGTTTCCATCGGTTTGCAGTATCGGGGAGAAACTTTGCTGGGCGTGGTGTATGCGCCTTATTTTGACGAACTTTACACTGCCGTAAGAGGCAAGGGGGCTTTTTTGAATGCCCGACCCATTCGGGTTTCCGGCAAGACCGATTTGGAGCATTCGGTGTTGGGCACTGGTTTCCCTTATGACAAGGATGTCAATCCGGACAACAATGCTTCAAATCTGGCAGCTATTTTGCCGCATTTGCGCGGTATTCGCCGGATGGGGTCGGCGGCTTATGATTTGTGCTGTACGGCTGCCGGCTGGTTGGACGGATACTGGGAACTTGCCTTGAGTCCGTGGGATATGTGTGCCGGAGCGTTGATTGTCGAGGAAGCCGGCGGATGTATTGAATTTTTCCGGGAAAACAGAGGCATTTCCCTCATTGCCGGAAATGCCGGTATTGTGAGCAAAATCCGGGAAAAAATTCATTGAGTGATTGAGTAGGAAGAAGTCGGAATTTTATAAAACATTCATAATATGAGAATCGGAATCATTTTTTTAATCGTATCTTTTTTTAGCTTGTGCGGTCTTCAGGCGCAGATGGTGGTTTATCCTGTTCCGCAGGAAGTAAAATGGGGACAGCAGATGGTGGAAATCCCTGCCGGTTTCCAGTTATCGGGAGAGACAACGGCGGATGCTGTTGCGGTGAATCAGTTGAAATCCCTGTTGAAAGGGGAGAAAAACAAAGCTGCAAAGTTCACGATATGTATTGGAAAGAGAGGAGACAAGGCGGTTCGTAAATATGCGTCCAGCATACCTCTGCATCCGGAGGGATATTACCTTTCGGTGACAAAAGACCGGATTGTGCTGGCAGGAAATGATGAACGCGGGACTTTTTATGCCGTGCAGACGTTGAGACAGCTGTTGCAGGAAAATGGGGTGCCTGAGGTGGAAATCAAGGATTATCCCGTGGTGCGTTTCCGGGGTGTCGTGGAGGGCTTTTACGGTACGCCGTGGAGCCACGAGGCACGTTTGCGGCAGTTGGCGTTTTATGGTGAAAACAAGATGAACACTTACATTTACGGTCCGAAGGATGACCCTTACCACAGTTGCCCGAATTGGCGTAAACCTTATCCGGAGAAAGAGGCGGAGCAAATTCGTGAACTGGCGGAAACGGCACGCCGGCATGCGGTGGATTTTGTCTGGGCGATTCATCCGGGACAGGACATCAAGTGGAATGAGGAAGACCGCAATCTGTTGCTGGCGAAATTTGAAAGTATGTATCAGTTGGGCGTCCGTGCGTTTGCTGTCTTTTTCGATGACATTTCCGGAGAGGGAACGAATCCGGAGCGTCAGGCGGATTTATTGAATGCTATCGACAACCATTTCGTCAAAGTGAAAGGGGACGTGACGCCTTTAATTATGTGTCCTACGGAATACAACAAGAGTTGGTCGAATCCTGCCAAGGGCTATCTGACCACCTTGGGCAAGAAATTGAATCCTGGAATTCAAATCATGTGGACGGGCGACCGGGTGATTTCGGACATAACGGAAGCCGGTTTGGCTTGGGTAAATGAGAAAATCAACCGTCCGGCGTATATCTGGTGGAATTTTCCGGTGTCCGACTATGTGCGGGATCACCTGTTGATGGGACCGGTGTACGGATTGGATACGCACATCGGCAAGGAAATGTCCGGTTTCGTGACCAATCCGATGGAGCATGCGGAAGCATCGAAAATCGCCATTTTCTGTGTGGCAGATTATACCTGGAATCCGGAAAAGTATGATTCTCAAATAAGTTGGATCACTGCCGTGAGAAACGTGTTGCCCGGGGATTCGGAGAGTTTGCAGGTTTTTGTCCGGCATAATTCCGACCTGGGACCGAATGGACACAGGTATCGCCGGGAGGAATCCGTGGAGATACAACCGGCGGTGGACCGTTTTATGAGAGATTATCGCCGGGGAGAATGGTCGTCGGAGGACTACCAGATGCTGATGAATGAATATGCTAGAATCGCCGAGGCGGCGGATATTTTGTCCATGAATCAGGAAAATAAGCCGTTGATTGAGGAAATCCGGCCCTGGTTGATTCAATTTAAGAATTTGGGATTGTCCGGTATGGAAGTGCTGGCGATGTTGCAGGCGGTGGAAGCGGACGATTACGGTTTGTTTATGCGGAAGTACAGACACGTGAAGGCATTGCAGCAGGAAAGTTATTTGATTGATCAGACCTATAATCAGAATCCTTATCAGCCCGGAGTAAAGACCGGTTCAAAAGTGATGCGTCCGTTGATTGATTCGCTTTTCGTACTGGTAACGGAGCGTTATAACCAGAAACATGGGGAACATTTGGACAGCAAGGTGTTTACTTCGCCGCATAGCTCATACAGTACGGTGGCGCAATTCAAGTCTCTGCCGGTGAGCGTAAAAAACAACCGCGTGGTCGTTTCTCCCATACTTGAGGTGGTCAAGTGGGGTGCAGAAGAATATTTGGGCGTGGAGTTGGATAAGGCGTATGTAGTAAAAGGCGTGGAAGCGGATTTTGGCGTGAAGGATAGTGTGGTATGGCTGCAACTGGAAACATCGGTGGACGGGAAATCTTGGACGCCAATTCCGTTGTCGCAGCGGGAAACTCAGATGAAAGCGGAGCTGAACGCTGAAGTGCGTTTTGTGCGGATGGTCAATAAAATCGGCAAGGAGCAGGAGGCTTATCTCAGGAAGTTCGTGGTTGTGTTGTGATGCTTGTTGTTGGGGTTGCGTCAGGCGGTGACTTGGGCAAATTCCGGAACAAGGTTTGACAGCATGTGTTTGGCGGTTCGGTAGCCTTCATCATAGATTTCGTACATGTGTTCCAGGTTGAATATGCTGTATTTGCTCATATTCCGCGGAGCGATGAACAGGTCGCTGATGTTCCGGTCGATGTCGGTATTCCGGCTTATGCCCAGATGAAACGTGCGGACTGCCATACCCAGCATATTGGTGATTTTTTCGGAGGTGTCGATGGAATTGATGTCCACGGAAATGATTTTTTCGCATCGTTTCCGGATGGGACGTACCGGAAGATTCATAAACACGCCGCCGTCCACGTAATCGTTGTTGTCGATGGCTTTCGGGGTGAAGACGACGGGAATGGAACAGGAGGCGATGATGCAGGGCAGGAGTTTGCCGTGTTCAAAATGAACGGGGACGGCATGATGCAGGTCGCTTGCCGTGATGACCAAAGGAATGGTTAATTCTTCAAAAGTCTTTACGGGCAGAAATTCATTCAGACGTTCTTCCATACCGTTCATGGTCATGATGCCTTTTTTGGACATAACGGGGTGGGCAAAATGCAACAGTTTCTTGCCCATAAAGAATTTCAGGCATTCCTCGGGAGTCCGCCCGGAGGCAATCATGGCTCCGATAATGGAACCTACGCTGGTTCCGGATATGATGTCCGGCTTCAGACCGGATTCAAACATGGCTTGTATTACCCCCAAGTGGGCAAATCCTCTGGCTCCTCCTCCTCCAAGTACCAGACCGATACGGTATTGTGGTGCTGTCTTCATAACCCTGTCGTGTGTCGATTGTGTACGGAAAAATAGGTTTCGGGTTTAGCGGAAAGAGAAGAAATTGTTTTTTGCCGGGATTTATTTAAGTTGGGAAGTGTGAATCGTAGGTTTGGAAAGAAAGAGCTATGTAAAAAAAACAGGAATATGGTTGTATTGGAAAGAATCAGAAGCGAAAAAGAAGCGGCTTTTCAACGGCTGGCAGAGTTGTATGTGGAGGCTTTTCCGCCGGAGGAACGTAGGGACATGGATCAGTTGAAGGAGTTGTTGGGTTCTGAACCGGATATGTTTTTCAATGCCGTGAAGTGCGACGGAGAGTTGGTCGGCTTGCTGGTGTATTGGGATTTCGGGACTTTTTATTATCTGGAACACCTGGCGGTGTTTGCGGAACTAAGAAACCAAAAGATAGGGCAGCGGATTTTGGCTTGGGTGAATGAACATTTGAAAGGGGAATGGATATTGGAGGTGGAACCGGATGATACGGAAATGGCGAAAAGGCGTATCGGTTACTATCAGCGAAACGGTTTCCGGGTTTTGGACAAGACTTATTTGCAGCCTTCTTATCGTCCCGGCGGGGAAGCGTTTCCACTTTGGATTATGGGTAATTGGACGGGACAATTGCGGAACGATTTAAATCGACAAATTTGGACGATAAAAAATAGGGTGTACAATTGTCTTAAATAATGTTTAATTAATTGTGTTTCAGAGTATAATTATCGCAAAAAACCAAAATGAAATGCCACAAAAAACCAAAATGAAATGCCACAAAAAACCAAAATGAAGTTGGTCTGTACGGGATAAAATATTATCTTTGCTTTCGCAAATAGGCTTTGATTATGGCATACTTACATCGCATTGCCGACAATGTATTGAAGGATTATCTCGACGCATTTGGAGCCGTTCTGGTAGAGGGGCCGAAATGGTGTGGAAAGACTACTACAGCCCGGCAACATGCCGGGAGCGAAATTAGTTTGCAGAATCCGGATACTCGTGATGGTTATCTTGTGACGGCGGCTTCCCGTCCTTCCCTGTTGCTTGACGGTGCTGTACCCCGCTTGATTGATGAGTGGCAGGATGCTCCGACTTTGTGGGATGCTGTCCGGACGGCGGTCGATAATCGGGGAGGAGAGCCGGGACAGTTTATTTTGACCGGGTCAAATTCGATAGACAAGAGCAAGATTTGGCACTCCGGCACTGGTAGAATTGCCCGAATGCGCATGTATCCCATGAGCCTTTGGGAATCCGGGGAATCTTCCGGACAGGTGTCGTTAATGGAGTTGTTTGATCAACCTGATGTTGATATTGACGGCGCTACGGCAAAACTTGATATCCGTCAGCTGATATTCGCTGCTTGTCGCGGTGGCTGGCCTGCTTCCTTGACCGGCAAGACCGAGCGGGCGCAGTTGCTGGTTGCCAAAAATTATTTCAGGAGTGTTTGTGTCAATGATATATCCACCGTGGACGGGGTGGAACGAAACGAGAAGATTTGTCGTGAAATTTTGCGCACTTATGCCCGTAACGTCTCGACGCTTGCGAAGAAAACGAAAATGATACAGGATGTGGTGGCTGCCACGGAAAATTGCACCGAACCGACATTTGATAGTTATGTGGTAGCCCTTGAGAAACTTTTTGTTTTGCAGGATATTGAAGCATGGTCTCCGGCTGTCCGGTCGGCATCCGCCATTCGAAGAGGGAAAAAAAGAAGTTTCACGGATCCGTCGATTGCCGTGGCTGCGCTTGGGCTTTCTCCGCAACAGTTGCAGTTGGACTTGAAGACTTTCGGATTTATCTTTGAGTGTATGGCTATGAGAGATTTACGGGCATATTCACAGGCGAGTTATGGTTCCATTTCTTACTATCACGACCGTTACGACCTGGAGGCAGACGCTGTTTTGCATCTTGATGATGGGCGATATGCCCTGATTGAGTTTAAACTCGGAAGTGCCGATATTGAGACGGGAGCAAAACACCTGCTTGAGATAAGAGAGCTCATAAAGTTGCACAATGAAAGAGAAAAACAAGTCCAGCTTCGTGAACCGGATTTGCTGCTGGTTATCACCGGAGGGCCCATTGCCTATTCCCGTCCCGATGGAGTGAAAGTGGTTCCATTGGGGTGTTTGAAGGACTAATTTGACAAAAAAAGAACCGGATTCACTGACATGAATCCGGTTGCTTTTTGGGTAGATGAGGTTTATTTTTTCAGCATTTCACAGATTTCGTTGTACACGGATTCGCCTGTGAAGCCGAATTTTTCGTCCAGGACTTTTGCCGGAGCGGAATAACCGAAATGGTTGACTCCGTGAATCCTGCCCTTGCAGCCGACGAGGCCTTCCAAAGTAACGGACAGACCTGCCGTGAGACCGAATTTGGGTTTATCTGCCGGAATTACTTTTTCTTGATAGTCTGCCGGTTGTTGCCGGAACAGTCCCTCTGAAATGGCGGACACGACTTGTGAAACGATGCCTTTCCTTTCTTTCAGCAGGAGGGCGGCTTCCACCAAGGTGGAAACTTCCGAGCCGGAAGCAATCAGGATGATGTCGGGATTCTGTCCGTTTTTCAAAGCGACATAGGCACCTTTTTCCGCTGCCAGTGCTTCATCGTAACGGTTGCTTTCCGCCGGCAGGTCGTTCACGTTTTGCCGGGAGAATACCAATGCGGTCGGCGTACTGGTGTTTTCCATCGCCATTTTCCAGGCAACGCTGGTTTCGGCGGAGTCGGCAGGACGCAAAGCGAGCAAACTCATTTTGTTGTGGTGATTCTGCATTTTTTCCAATAAGCGCAATTGAGCCTCGTGTTCAATGGGCTGGTGAGTGGGACCGTCTTCACCTACGCGGAAGGCATCGTGACTCCAGATGTATTTTACTGGAACTTCCATTAAAGCCGACAGACGGAAAGCCGGTTTCATATAATCCGAGAATACGAAGAATGTGCCGCAAGCCACATGAATACCGCCATGGAGAGCGATACCGTTGCAAATGGTTGCCATAGTCAGTTCGGCTACACCGGCTTGCAAGAATTTTCCGCTGAAATCTCCTTTCACTAAATTTCTGGCGCCTCCTTTGATGAATCCGTCGGTTTTGTCGGAATTGGAAAGGTCTGCCGAGCTGACAATCATATTGTCCACTTGTTTGGCCAGTTCCGCCAATACATCGGCAGAAGCCGCACGGGTGGCGATGTTGGCTTTGTGGGCAATGGCCTTGTAGTCGATTTCGGGAGCTTTGCCAGACAGATAGGCATGGTATTTGGCTGCCAGTTCGGGATTTGCCTTTTCCCAGGCGGCTTGTTCTGCCTTTTTCTTCTGGGCATATATACGTTTTTCTTCCAAGACTTTCCGGTAGTGTTCCTGTACTTCCGGGAAGATGGTGAAAGGATGTTCCGGATCGCCGCCCAGGTTCCGGATGGTTTTTTCAATGGATGCGCCTGCCGCGCTTAACGGTTGTCCGTGAGTGGATACCTTGTTGGAATAATCTTCGTTGTTTTCGCCGAGTGCGCCTTTGCCCATCAGTGTCCGACCGATAATCAGCGTAGGACGCTGGGTTTCAGCCTGGGCTTTTTTCAGCGCCTGGCGGATTTCTTCGGCGTTGTTGCCATTGATGGTTATCGTGTTCCAGCCCCAAGCCTCGTATTTCATAGCCGTGTTTTCGGTGGTCACTTCATCGACTTTGGTGGATAGCTGGACGTTGTTGGCATCATAGAACATAATCAGGTTGGACAACCCCAAAGTTCCGGCAATGCGGCCTGCTCCCTGGGAGATTTCTTCCTGAATGCCGCCGTCTGAGATGAAGGCGTAGGTCTTGTGCGCCATCCATTTCCCGAAACGGGCAACCAGAAAGCGTTCTGCAATGGCTGCGCCTACTGCCATGGCGTGTCCCTGCCCCAACGGACCGGAAGTGTTTTCAACGCCTCTCTGCACGTCTCTTTCCGGGTGTCCGGGAGTGATGCTTCCCCATTGGCGGAAGTTTTGCAGGTCTTCCATGCTATATTTTCCCAGCAGGCTCAATGTGGCGTAAAGCATCGGTGACATGTGGCCGGGGTCTAAGAAGAACCGGTCGCGGTTTGCCCATGCGGCATCTTCCGGATCAAAATTCAGGAACTCGGAAAATAGTACGTTGACGTAATCGGCGCCGCCCATGGCTCCGCCGGGATGTCCCGATTTTGCTTTTTCAACCATTGCGGCTGCAAGAATCCGGATGTTATCCGCTGCTTTGTCGGTTATTGTGTTCATTGGTTGTTTAAGGTTTATTGTTTTGCACAAAGATATTAAAAACGTTGTAAGTTTTACCATTTAAAGGTTAAGGTCTTTATATTGGTGTTCCCACCAAGCCGGCTGCCCTTTTAAGTATTTGGCGAAGTAGGAGAGTATCGTGTTGTTCCACAGAATGCGCTGGTTGTAATCGACAACGGCATGGTCGGCATCTTTTACGAATACCAGTTCCGCATCCTTGCCCAGCAGCTTCAATGCGGTGTAAAACTCGATGCTCTGTCCTGTCGGCACGTTGACGTCTTTCGTGCCGTGAATCAGCAACAGGGGAGCTTTGACCTTGTCGGCATTGAACAGCGGACTTTGATTGACGTAGATGTCCCTGCGGTTCCAGGGGTAAGCGTGTGCAGAGGCGTTGGTGCTGTAACCGTAGCCCCAGTATCCTTCACCCCAGTATCCGGCAATGGAAGATATGCCGGCGTGCGATATGGCGCAAGCGAAAATGTCGGTCTGTGTCGTCAGGTATTCGGTGGTGAATCCGCCGTATGACGCTCCCATACAGCCAACCCTTGCCGGGTCGATGAAAGGATGTGCCTTGATGAAGGCTTTTGTCGAGGCGATGATTTCGTCTCCGGTGATTTTGCCCCAATTGTTCTGGTGGCGTGCGGAAAATTCCTGACCGTATCCGATAGCTCCGGAGGGTTGCGGTACGTAAACCACGTAACCGTTGGCGGTGTAAAGGTTGAAAGGCCAGCGTCCGCCAAAACTGCGGGCTACCGGAGTGGTTCCGCCGTAGTAATAGACGATGAGCGGATATTTTTTCGACGGGTCGAAGTCTGCCGGCAAGTAATACCTGCCATCGATAACCGTGCCTTTTTGGTAGTTGTAATCCCAGTCTTTCATTTCTCCGAACACGATATTTTCGTATTGTTCCTGTGCCGGATTATCCCACAAAGCGGATTGGTTGTTGGTCAGGTTGAGGGTATAAATCCGTGGCGGATAGTTGGTGTTGGATGCCGTGTACATCATTTGGTCGGCATTCTCCGCAAAACTGGTGGCCAGCATCATATCACCCGGGCAGTCGATGCGGGTGAATCTGCCGTTTTTGTATTGATACAGCCGGACAAAGTCCGCTTCAGAGACTTTGGCATAGATGCTTCCGTTTTTGTGCCATACCGCTTCTTCGACGGAAGGGTTGAAATTCCGGGTAATCGCTTCCACTTGTTTGGTGGATAAGTCGTAAAGGTAAAGCTGGGTATCGTATTGGTTGGCAATTTGGTTTTTGCCGATGTTCTCACCGATTTTGCCGAATGCGGACGGACCGCCTTTTATCAACAGTTTCTTGCCATCGGGCGAAAAGGAGCAATCGATGGAATAGGAGCGATCCTGCCATAAGGTATCGATTTGTAGTGTATTGATATCCATCAGGTATATGTTTTGCTTGCTGAACGGATATTCGGTATATACCGGACGGCTTGTCGCGAACAGCAGTTTCTTGCCGTCTGCGCTGATGTCCATCAACGAGGTGGTCAGGTTTCCCCAGGTCAGCCGGGAATGCAGTCCGGTGGCGAAGTCGTATTTGCACAGGTAGTGACGTTGCCGGAAATAAGACTGGCGGTCCTGAACGCCGGCAAGTTTGCGGAGTTCCCATTTGGCGTCGCTGTAATTTTCCGTGTTGTAATAAATCAGGTAGGAGCCATCCGGCGACCAGATGCAACTTTTGATTTCCTGATCTTCCCGGATGAGGCAGGTTTGCTGTTGTTTCTCGATGTCATAGCTGTAAAGGGATTGTCCGTTGCCTTCGGCTTGTAAAAAGGAGAGCCGGTCTTTTCCTGGAATCCATTGCAGGTTGCTGATGCCGTTGTCGAACGTGTAAACGATTTCTTAGTCGGCAATCCGGAAAACATAGGTATTGGTGACGCTTTTGCCTTGCGAGGTGGTGGTGATGCCCACGACGGCGTATTTGCCGGTCGGGGATACCTGCAGGTTGCTGACCCGTTTGCCGTTCAGGATGTCATAGATGGTCTTGCCCCGTTGCGGAGAGGTGGAAAATTCGACGGGGGCATTTTCAAATTCCTTGTCTGCTTCAAAGCGGGCAAAAGCCACTTTTCCACCCTTGGTTATCGACTTGATGACAATCGTGTGTTTGCCGGGAAGCCATTCGCCCGGAATTTGCCGGGTGGTTGCCTTGTTTTCGTTGACGGTGATTTTTTTGATGCCATCCACATAGATTTCAGCGTTCCCGAAAAGATGAAAATGGAGTTTTCCGCTGATCCATTCCGAATTGCTGAAATACACGGCATAATGGTTTAATGAAAACGCTTCCTGTTCCGTTGCCACAATCGTGTCGTTTTCGGTGGCGGCGATGGTCCATTTCAATTGATGAAAACGGTCCTCCGTTTTGTTGGCGTCCGGCACCAGATTCCGGATGTTGAGGCTGTTGTAATCGGCAAGCATCTCTTCCGTGAAGGTCTTGTCCTTGACGTTTTTTGTTTCGCTGAATGCGGGTTTCTCTACCGAAATGGGGGTGAGGCTCAGCCATTCCCTTGCATCTTGTGCCTGGACATTGAAGATGCCGGCAAGGAAAAAGGGAAGAAGGAATTTTTTCATTGTTTTCTGTTTTATTTTACTGTTTATATTGTCCGCTTGATTGTAGGTGCGAATTTATCGTTTTTTGAGAGAAAAGAAAGTTAATAACACGTTAAAGCTATCGGTAACTTGAACGGATGTTTGGTCGTAAAAAAGCGAAAAAAAAGACAGATGAAAAACGGTATGTTGTTATTGCTTTTGGGGGTTGTTTTGACGGCTTGTCATAGCCGGCGGGAAATGACGGTTCGCCAGCAAGCGGAGGTCGTTTCATTTCCTGTTGAATCCGATCAGGAGCGTGTCCGGGATACGGCGGTCGCCGAAGAGGTGGCGGAACCGGCAAAGGCGGAGGCGGTGGTGAAGACGCATGGCGATGAATTGTTGCATTATTGCGTAATCGTGGGCAGTTTTGTGAATGAGCAGAACGCGGTAAACCTTAGAAACAGCCTGATGCGTCAGGGATTTTCGGGCACTTCCGTTATGCGGAACGATCAGGGGATGTACCGGGTCAGTGCCGGATGTGACGATTCCTGGCGGGATGCCTGGAGCGAGGTGTGCCGGATTCGCAACCGTTACCCGGAGTTTCGCGACGCCTGGCTGCTGGAAGTGAAAAGCGAGTAATGCGGAATAGGCGGATGAAGCCTATTCCAGCATAGAATCGTGTCGGTTCACCTTGAGAATGCCGGGAACGTGTTTCAACCGGGAAATCAGTTGTGACAAATGTTCCGTATTGTCTATCAGTACGGTAATATTGCCATCGAACAATCCCTCCGCGGAGTTGATGGAGATGGCGCGCAAGGTGGCGTGCGGATCTTTGCCGATCATTTCCGTGATTTTGGTGATGATGCCGGCATCATCTTTTCCGGTGATGTTGAGTATGGTCTGATAGGAAGTCGCTCCGTCGTTGGTCCATTGGGTCTTGACAATCCGGTAAGGATAGCGGCGTACCAGTTCCTGTGCGTTTTTGCACTGCCGGCGGTGTACTTTTATGCCTTCTCCGATAGAAACGAAACCGATGATGTCATCGCCGTAAACCGGATTGCAGCAACGGGCGAACTTGTATTCTACGTTATCGACATTTTTGTCAATCAGCAGTACATCTTCATCGATTTTCTGGGGATGTACCACTTTGATGTCCTTGTGGGGAGGTGTCTGAACCGTTTTTTCTTCCGTTTGGGTCAGAATCTCCTTGATTTCAATGGGGTCGTGTTTTCCGATGGCGATGCCGTGGTATAAATCCAGTGCGAATTTATACTTGTAATGTTGCATCAGTTTCCGGATGATTTCATCGTTGTATTCGATTTTCCAGTTTTTCAGCCGGCGCATTAGGGTTTCTTTGCCGATGTCCGCCTGGTGGTTGATTTCTTCATTCAGAAACTGCCGGATTTTGTTCCGGGCTTTGGAAGTTACCGTAAAGTTCAGCCAGTCGGCTTTGGGCTGTTGGTTTGCCGCCGTCTGCACGGATATCTGGTCTCCGTTTTTCAGCAGATACCGCAAAGTTTCGTTGCGGTTGTTGACGATGCCTCCGACGCATTTGTTGCCCACGTTTGAGTGGATGGCATAGGCGAAGTCGAGCAGG
>CAYNXE010000049.1:0-13434 GCA_964400995.1 uncultured Odoribacter sp. | reverse complement strand
TGAATGGCGAAATATCCTTGGGCAAAGGCTATTTCTTCTTTCTTGGGCTCGCCGTTCTGCGCTCTCAGATAGCACGCATAGCGGGTCAACATGTAATCCTGTATCTCACGCCGAGCTCCACTTCCCAAGGTAACCATTTTCGTGACCTCACGAAAATGGTCATCGACATTGAACCCCTGTGTTTTACATGATTCTACGGCACGACTTATAGCAACAACAAAGTTTTCCCATCTGGCATAACCCAATAATTCTTGAAGTTCGCGGGCAAACCAAACCTCAATTTGCTCGCGCTCATCGTCGCTTTTGATGAATTTCTGTATTTAATCAAAAGTTTTATTATGCTGAGTAATTCTTTGCAAATCCATAGTGCGTCCTTTTTATTTTAATTGTAAAGATACTCATTTTCGGTTGATTATCCTATAAATAACGGTAAACTATGCGTACATTTGTCCGATTTACTATGGAGATTGCAGTATTCGAGAAGTCTCTGCAATTGCTCAATTGGCATTTTCTTGTCGATGGACATTGCCACCAATGTCTTACGAAACTTATGCAGATGAATTTGTACAGCAACGTGTGTTTGCCAGAAATGTGAATAAACTGCGTCGCAATCTTCGCAAGGTGCAGGTTGAAAACGAGTTTAATACTTTAGGAGAATTGGAAAACAGGACTGACAACTTGTCCCTATTCATTTTAGAAATAAACCCACGAACAAGCGGATATTCGGTTTTAATAATATTAAGGAGCGAATTGCCGATATTTGTTTATTATTTGCTAATTTTGAGACCAGATAAACATCAAATACACGAACTATGGTTAACTACAAAGATTTAGGCCTGGTCAATACCAGGGAAATGTTCAAAAAAGCAATGGCGGGCAAATATGCGATTGCCGCTTTTAACTTCAACAACATGGAACAGATGCAGGCTATCATCCAGGCTGCTGTTGAATGCAAATCGCCGGTAATTCTTCAGGTTTCGAGCGGTGCCCGAAAATATGCCAACCAAACCCTTCTTCGCTATATGGCACAAGGAGCTGTGGAATACGCAAAAGAACTGGGACTTCATATTCCGATTGCGCTCCATTTGGACCACGGAGACAGCTTTGAATTGTGCAAAAGCTGCATCGACATGGGCTTCTCTTCCGTTATGATTGACGGTTCACACCTGCCCTACGACGAGAACGTGGCACTGACCAAGAAAGTCGTTGAATACGCACATCAGTTCGACGTAACCGTAGAAGGCGAGCTGGGGGTACTGGCAGGCGTTGAGGATGAAGTTTCCGCAGAACACCACACCTATACCCGTCCGGAAGAGGTGGAAGATTTCGTCAAGAAAACCGGCGTGGATTCGTTGGCTATTTCTATCGGAACTTCTCACGGTGCGAACAAATTCAAACCGGAACAGTGTACCCGCAACGCGGACGGCATTTTGGTGCCTCCCCCTTTGCGTTTCGACATCCTGAAAGAAGTGGAAAAACGCATTCCGGGCTTCCCGATTGTGCTGCACGGTTCTTCTTCCGTACCTCAGGACAAAGTGGCCATCATCAACAAATACGGTGGAGCATTGAAGGACGCTATCGGCATTCCGGAGGAGCAGTTGCGTGAAGCAGCCAAATCCGCCGTTTGCAAAATCAACATCGACTCGGACGGCCGTCTGGCCATGACTGCTGCCGTAAGAGAGGTTTTCGCCACCAAGCCGGCAGAATTCGACCCGCGCAAATACCTGGGTCCGGCTCGCGAATCCCTGAAAGAACTTTACAAGCACAAACTGAACAACGTGCTGGGAAGTGCCAATACGGTAGAATAATCCTCTGCCAAACTCCAAGCGCATCCCGGAAGGTGAAAACCTTTCGGGATGTGTTTTTTAATCAAAACGATAACGCATAGAACGACTTTTATCCGCATTTTAAGGGTCGCTTTTTCCCATTCTCCATAATTTATTGTAATTTTGTCCGCTTAAATCAAGAAAAATGCGGAAATTAAGAAACATTGCCATTATTGCTCACGTCGACCACGGGAAAACGACCCTCGTGGACAAGATGATTTTGCAGGGCAAACAATTCAGGGAAAACGAGAAACAAAGCGGAGATTTAATCCTCGACAATAACGACCAGGAACGCGAACGCGGCATTACCATCCTGGCGAAGAACGTGTCTGTTCATTACAAAGACTATAAAATCAACATCATCGACACTCCGGGACACTCCGATTTCGGAGGCGAGGTGGAGCGGGTGCTCAACATGGCGGACGGTGTTCTGCTGTTGGTGGACGCTTTCGAGGGCACGATGCCCCAAACCCGGTTCGTTCTGCAAAAGGCGCTGGGATTGGGCAAGAAAGCCATTGTCGTCGTGAACAAGGTGGACAAGCCAAACTGCCGTCCGGACGAGGTGCAGGAGGAGGTTTTCGACCTGATGTTCTCTTTGGGAGCGAGCGAGGAGCAATTGGATTTCAAAACGATATACGGCAGCGCCAAACAAGGCTGGATGTCCACCGACTGGCACAACCAGACCGAAGACATCACCCCCCTGCTGGATGCAATCATCGAAGACATTCCCGAACCGGAGGCGGTGGAGGGAACGCCCCAGATGATGGTCACTTCCTTAGAGTATTCTTCTTATATCGGCCGGATAGCTATCGGCAAGCTGACCCGCGGCGTATTGAAGGCAGGCATGGCGGTTACGCTCTGCAAGCGGGACGGACAGACCCAAATCAAGTCGAGAATCAAGGAGCTGATGCTGTTCGAAGGCTTGGAGAAGAAGAAGGTAGAAGAGGTAGAAGCCGGGGAAATCTGCGCCATTGTCGGCATCGACGGGTTTGAAATCGGGGATACCATTGCCGATTATGAGCATCCGGAGGCCCTGACGCCGATTGCCATCGACGAGCCGACGATGAGCATGTTGTTTACCATCAACAATTCGCCTTTCTTCGGAAAAGACGGCAAATACGTCACTTCGCGCCACATCAAGGAACGCCTGGACAAGGAGCTGGAGAAGAACCTGGCCTTGCGCGTGGAACCGGGTCTGAGCGCCGATTCGTTCATCGTTTACGGCCGGGGCGTGTTGCACTTGAGCGTACTCATCGAGACCATGCGTCGCGAAGGATATGAACTGCAGGTGGGTCAGCCGAAAGTCATCATCAAGGAAATCGACGGTCAGAAATGCGAACCGGTGGAGGAACTGACGATTGACATTCCGGAGGAATTTTCAGGAAAAGCCATCGAAATGGTGACCAAACGAAAAGGCGTGCTGAACAATATGGAAACCCGCGACGAACGGGTGCATCTTGATTTCGACATTCCTTCCCGCGGTATCATCGGCTTGCGCAGCAATCTGCTGACCGCTTCTGCCGGGGAAGCCATTATCGCTCACCGGCTCAAGGGCTTTGAACCATATAAAGGGGAAATCGAGATGCGCACCAACGGCTCGCTGATTGCCATGGAGACCGGCGACACGTTTGCATACGCCATCAACAAGTTGCAAGATCGGGGCAAATTTTTCATCGAACCGGGCGAAACGGTATATGCCGGCCAAGTCATCGGCGAAAGCACCCGCATGGAGGACATTGTCATCAATGTGTGCAAGTCCAAGAAGCTGACCAATATGCGCGCCAGCGGCTCGGACGACAAGGTGAACATCGCTCCCCCTGTGAAGTTCAGCCTGGAAGAAGCCCTCGAATACATCCAGGAGGACGAATACGTGGAGGTAACCCCCCACGCCATGCGTCTTCGCAAAATCATTCTGGACGAAACGGAACGGAAACGGCAAAGCAAAAGAGCCGCCTTGACGGAGGAATGACATATCCTTTATATAGCGTCCGACATGCGTGCAACTGCGGTATCGCAAGTGCTGCATGTCGGTTTTTATTTTTCGTATTTTCTAAGCAACTGCAACACCTGCTCCTGTTCCCCGGAAGTCAGTTGTCCCGCCTTGTAAAACTCGATGACGTGGTCTTTGTTGACAAAAATAACGGTGAAATTACGGTTGGCACCCGGTAATCGCCAAGCCTTGCTGAGCGTCTCGTTCGGGTCGAAATACACCTGTCCGTCCGTTCCCTTCACCTCCTTCTTCACCATTTTCCGGATAAGAGCGGCAGGAATCAAAGGGGCGGCAGCCATGTTGACCACTCCATACGAATCGACATTCGGCCCGTAAACGGGATGCAGTTTCATATAATTCCGGAAATCTTTGTTCTGCTGGGGCCGGCTGGGGTCGGCATAAAATATCAGCAGGTTCTTTTGTCCCAGCATGGGCAATGCCACGGACTGGTTGTTGATATTCAAGACATGCACCGGACCGACTTTTTCCCCGACTTGTCCGAATCCCCGGAAGGCGATGCACATCATCGCTCCCCATACATACCATTGGGTCAAAGGTTTCATATCAAAAATATTTAAAATCGTTCAACATTGGCATCACTTTTGCGTAGACACCCGGAAGATATACGCAATCCGGACGTTCCGGATGGGCTATTTTTCGATAAACATCTGAAAATTAAAATAATAACCGATAATATATGTTTCAAAAAACAAAACTCCTCCTCAACCGTTTCATGGCCAATCCCCGGCAGTTGTTCGGCTATTTCATCCTCATCAACCTGATTCCGAGCATTCTGCTGGTCTTTACGGAACCTTATTCTTTCACGGGCAAGATGATTCTGGTCACCTTCCCGCTGGGGATGTACCTTGCCGTGTATTGTCTTTTGAGAAACATCGGGTTGTTGCAGTTGCTGCTGATTCCGCAACTGGTGTTCAATGCTTTCCAAATGGTATTGTTCTACCTGTTCGGCGAATCGGTCATCGCCGTGGATATGTTCCTGAATCTGGCAACGACCAGCGTTTCGGAGGCAAATGAACTTTTGAATAATTTGTGGCCGGCCATCATCCTGGTTTGTATTATTTACCTGCCCGCCATTGTCATCGCCGCGATTGCCTGCAAGCGGAGAACTTTTCTTGCTCCCGGCTTCCGGAAAAGGACGGCGGTTGCCGGCACGATCATCGCCCTGCTGTCCTACGGGCTGACTTTCACGGCAAGCAGCGAGCACACCGGCGAATACCGGCTGAAATACGATGTGTTCCCCGTCAATATTTATTACAATCTCCGGTTTGCCATCCAAAAATGGAATAGGAGCAACCTGTATCCCCAGACGTCCAAGGATTTCAAGTTCAATGCCGTCCGGAACGGGCAAGCCGGCAAGCGGGAAATCTACGTTCTCGTGGTGGGCGAAGCCGGACGCGCAGGCAACTGGAGCCTCTGGGGCTATGAACGGGAAACCAACCCCCTGTTGTCCCGGCGACAAGGATTGGTGTTATACAAGGACGCCATCACCCAGGCCAATGCCACGCACAAAAGCGTTCCCCTGATATTGTCCACGGCGAACGCGGAGCAGTTCGACAGCATATACCGGCAAAAAAGCATCATCGAGGCTTTCAAGGAAGCCGGCTTCACCACGCTTTTTCTGTCCAATCAGACTCCGAACCGCACGTTTACCGATTATTTCGCCGCCGAAGCCGATTACCACCACAACATCCGTCCGGCGTCGTCGGGAGGTCTTATCACGGAAAACAATTACGACATCCACATGCTCCCGCTGCTGAAGCATTATATCGACTCGCTGCCCGACAATCTTTTCGCCGTCATCCATACGTACGGTTCGCATTTCAATTACCGGGAACGGTATCCCCGGGAGTTCGCACATTTCCTGCCCGACGACGCCACCGAAGTGGAAGTAGGGAACCGGCATCAATTGGTGAATGCCTACGACAATAGCATCCGCTATACGGATTATTTCCTGGACAGCCTCATCCGGATGCTGGATTCGACGGGATATGCCACCGCCTTTTATTATAGTCCGGACCACGGCGAGGACCTGCTGGACGACGAGCGCAAGCGTTTTCTGCACGCCTCTCCCCATCCCACCTATTATCAGTTGCACATCCCGCTCCTGTTCTGGTTTTCGGACGAATACCAAAAGGCTTTCCCCGAAAAGTACCAGGCGGTGCAGGAGCATGCCGCCCTGCCGGTATCGACGCGGCAGGCGTTCCACACGATGCTGGACCTTGCCTCGATACGCACGCCCTATTTGGATTCGACCCGTTCCGTGGCGAACGCTTCGTTCAGGAGCCACCGGAGGACTTATCTCACCGACCACGACAAGCCCATCCCCTGGACTCGTTCGGGATTGAAAGCACTGGACAAGCGGATGATAGAGCGCAAAGGGCTGAATCCGGAATAGGGGGCACCCGTTGTTTATTTCTTAACACCGGGCACCTTTGTTGAAAAAAATAGCATCTGATTTCCAGGGTATCCGCAAAACATTAACTTTGCAAACCGAAATCAGTAATCAAACGCCGCAAGGCCATTTTGCGGCCAAACACATCATTCTAATTAAATTCAGCGATATGAAAGTAGCCATTGTCGGAGCAAGCGGAGCCGTGGGACAGGAGTTTCTGCGGGTTTTGGAAGAAAGAAATTTTCCCATTGACGAACTTTTGTTATTCGGTTCCAAGCGCAGCGCCGGCACCTCCTACCGTTTCCGGGGCAAGGAAATCAAAGTGAAACTGTTGGAACACAACGACGATTTCAAGGGCGTGGACGTCGCCTTTACTTCGGCAGGCGCCGGCACTTCCAAGGAATTTGCCGAAACGATTACCAAATACGGGGCGGTGATGATTGACAATTCGAGCGCGTTCCGGATGGACGAAGATGTGCCTCTGGTGGTTCCCGAAGTCAATCCGACGGATGCCCTGACCCGTCCGCGCGGCATCATCGCCAACCCGAACTGCACGACCATCCTGATGGTGGTCGCCTTGCAGGCCATCGAGCAGCTTTCGCACATCAAACGGGTGCACGTGTCCACCTACCAGGCAGCCAGCGGAGCAGGCGCGGCGGCAATGGACGAACTGCACGCCCAGCACAGGCAAATCGCGGCAGGCGAAACGCCCACCGTGGAGAAGTTCGCCTACCAGCTTGCTTTCAACCTGATTCCCCAGGTGGATGTTTTCACCGAAAACGGTTACACCAAGGAAGAGATGAAGATGTTCAACGAAACCCGGAAAATCATGCACTCGGACATTCGGGTAAGTTCCACGTGCGTCCGGGTTCCGGCACTCCGGGCACATTCGGAGAGCATCTGGATTGAAACCGAACGCCCCGTGTCCGTGGAAGAAGCCCGGAAAGCCTTTGAGGAAATGCCGGGATTAGTGGTGCAGGACGACCCGGCAACCCAAAATTACCCGATGCCGCTCTTCCTTTCGGGAAAAGACCCGGTATATGTGGGCAGAATCCGCAAGGACCTTGCTGACGACAACGGACTGACTTTCTGGGTGGTCGGCGACCAGATTAAAAAAGGTGCCGCCTTGAACGCCGTGCAGATTGCCGAGTATCTTTACCAACAGAAGCATCTGTAAACCGGCGCGGAAACCGGAGAAGCAACGTATCTCCCGTCACCGCCCGTCAAAGGCGAACGGAATGATTTCCGGAACTTCCGGACATTCGGAACAGACAAAGCATTTATAATTGTTATCGAGAGCGCATTCGCTCAGATAAATCGGTTGCAGGGAATCTTGGGACACTACCCGGATTCCCTGTTTTTCAAACCGGACTTCAAAGCCGGACAAGGAAGCGGACAAGCCCGTTCCCGTATATTTGAGGTAACTCTCCTTGGCGGACCAGTATCTGAAAAAAAGGTCGCTCCGCATCTCTTCCGCGCATTGTTCCAACTGCCGGATTTCCCGGGGATGAAAAAAACGCCGGACCAGTTCCCCGCGATACTTGCCGACCTGCTGAACGTCCACCCCCACTTCCCGGTCGGACAATCCGCACACGACATAGTCGCCGGAATGGGACAGATTGTAAAAAACGGGGAAAGGAGTTCCCTCGACATACGGCTTTCCGTGTTCCGCTCTCACAATCCGGTAAGTTCCCCGCTGAATCCGCAACTCGTTTTCCAGCAAATCCCGAATCATGCCTTCCCCTATCCATTTCAGCCGCCGGACCTTTGCGCACCGGAAAGTTTCCGTTGTCGCAAGGGTCTCTTCGCAGACCTTCCCGGCAAGCTCCGCATCCGCGACGGCATCATAATCCGAAACTCTCAAGTAATGAATTTTCAGCATAAAAGCACATTTCTGACAAACAAATATAGCTAAATTTTGGTATCCGCACGTCATTTCACGGCAATGATGCCATTCGGCGGATGTACAGGCGCATTCAAACCGTGTCGCCCGTACAAACATCGTTCACTTAGGATACAAATACGGATCAACTCCGGTAAATCCATTGTAAAAACATTGATAAAAGCTTATTAAACCCCTATACATAGAATAAGGCTTTAATAAGGGTTTAATAAGGGTTTAATAGGGGTTTAGCCGTAATTGTTCCGTATCTGCATCGTAGTTTACCTGTAATTCCTGCATTGCATCCGCGGAAGCAGTGCCCGATTTCCAGGTTTGCCACGGAACATTCCGACAGGCGCAGGAGCCGCATCAGGCAAGCACAAAATCGGGCAACCGGAAGGGAGCAGCTCTTTCCGGACACCGCATTTCAATCGTCCGATTGTTAAAAAACACAAACGAGACAAGGAGGAGAAATACCGAACTTTAACATTTCATTCAAAAAAAACGTTTGAAATATTGGTAGATATTTTGATTTTCTTTATTTTTACCCCGGAATAGAAGATTATACACAATACAAACGAATATTATGGAAATTAAAAAGTCACCGAAAGCGGACCTTGAAAACAAGAAAGGCATTTTCTTCGAGGCAGGTTTGGCACTGGCTTTAGCTATCCTGTTGCTTGCTTTTGAATGGAAATCCTCTACCGAAGAGGTTAGCCTGTTCGATACGGTTGCCGAACCTCCGGCAGAAGAGGAAATCATTCCGATTACCCAGCAGATGCTGAAACCGCCCCCACCACCTCCGGCAGCTCCCAAACTGTCCGACCTGTTGAACATCGTGGAGGACGAAAGCAACATCGACGAAGAACTGGAAATCGAGGATGCGGACGACGATTCGGACAATCAGGAACCCCAGAACCTCGATGATTTCGGAGATTACGGCGATGCGGACACCGGCGACGAAGACATCTTCATGGTAGTGGAAGACATGCCGCAATTCCCGGGAGGAAACGTAACCAAATGGATTGCCAAGAACGTGAAATATCCCCAATTGGCACAGGAAAACGGCATCCAGGGAAAAGTGTTCATCAAATTCGTAATCGAGAAAGACGGTTCCATCACCGACGTGCAAGTATCGCGAGGCGTAGACGCCTCCCTGGACAAAGAAGCCGTCCGGGTCATCAAAGCCATGCCGAAATGGAAACCGGGCAAACAGAGAGGTAAAGCCGTTCGGGTATCCTACACTTTGCCTATCAACTTCCAGTTGAGCAACTATTAAAAATAAACCATTCATAGCAAAGGGGCTGTCACATTGTCAGCCCCTTTTCATCTTAACAAACGCCAGTCAATCCCCTGACTCAATTATTTATGTATTACACTGGAAAAGAAGCAGAAAAAGCCGTTTTGGTAGGAGTAGCCGTGCAATCGCAGGGAGTAAGCCCCGAACAGATGAGGGAATACCTGGACGAACTATCCTTTTTGGCGGAAACGGCAGGCGCGGAGACCGTCAGGATATTCACCCAGAACCTGGACAAACCCGTCCACGCAACTTTCATCGGCAAGGGAAAACTCGAAGAAATCAAAGCCTACACCGAGGAGCATGAAATCGACATGATTATCTTCGACGACGAACTCAGTCCCACGCAACTGCGCAACATCGAATCCTTCTTTCCCGGCATCAAAATTCTCGACCGCACCAACCTGATTTTGGACATCTTTGCCAGCCGTGCCCGGACGGCACACGCCAAAACCCAGGTGGAACTGGCGCAATATCAGTACCTGCTGCCGCGGCTGACCGGTATGTGGACGCACCTCGAACGCCAGAAGGGAGGTATCGGACTGAGAGGACCCGGTGAAACAGAAATCGAAACCGACCGCCGAATCATCCGCGACAAAATCACCCGGCTAAAAGAAGAGCTGGCAAAAATAGACAGGCAAAAGGTCATCCAACGGAAAAACAGGGGAAAATTAGTGCGGGTCGCGCTCGTCGGCTATACCAACGTAGGGAAATCGACACTCATGAACCTGTTGAGCAAATCCGACGTATTTGCCGAAAACAAACTTTTTGCCACCCTGGACACCACCGTCCGGAAAATCGCCATAAAAAACGTACCTCTTCTATTGGCGGACACCGTGGGCTTCATCCGCAAACTCCCCCACCACCTGATAGAATCCTTCAAATCCACCCTGGACGAAGTGAGGGAAGCGGATGTCATCCTCCACGTAGTGGACATATCCCACCCCCAATTCGAGGAACAAATGGAAGTGGTCAACGAAACCCTGGCAAGCCTGATTGAAAAGCCCAAGCCGACCATCGTCCTGTTCAACAAAATCGACGCCTTCCAGTACGTCAAAAAAGAAGAAGACGACCTGACACCGGTTTTAAAAGAAAATTACAGCCTGGACGACCTGAAACAAATGTGGATGTCCAAGCAAGGAGGCGAAACCGTCTACATCTCGGCGGCAAAGAAAGAAAACATCGAAGAGTTGAAAACCAAACTCTACGCCATAGTCAAGGAAATCCATTCCGCCCGATTCCCTTACAACGACTTTCTCTACGAGGACAACGGAACGGAAGAGACGGAATAAAGCAAAAGTCATCAACATGTTCATCGACACCCACTCGCACATCTACGAAGAGGAATTTCTCGAAGACAGGCAAGAGGTCGTCCGGAGAGCGAAAGAGGCAAATGTAGAATACATCATCCTGCCGGACATAGACAGCGAATCCCGGGGGCGGATGCTGGAACTGGAAGCGCAGTATCCGGAAATGCTGTTCCCCGCCGCCGGATTGCATCCGACATCGGTCAAAGAAAACTACAAAGACGAACTGAAAAAAGTGGAGCAAGAACTGGGGCGGCACAAATACTACGGCATCGGCGAATGCGGCATCGACCTGTATTGGGACAAGACCTACTACAAGGAACAATTAAACGCATTCTCCTACCAATTGGGGCTTGCCAAAGAAACCGACCTGCCCGTCATCATCCATTCGCGGGACTCGCTGGACGAGGTGTTCAAGGCATTGAAGCCGTACCCCTACATCAAAGGCATCTTCCACTGCTTTCCGGGCAATGCGGAAGAAGCGCGCCGGGCAATCGGCTCCGGATTCCTGCTCGGCATCGGAGGCGTGGTCACCTTCAAAAACAGCCCGATGGCGGACGTCGTCCGGGAAATCGGGGCGGACTCCCTTGTGCTGGAAACCGACTCCCCCTATCTTACCCCCGTTCCCTTCCGGGGACAGCGCAACGAAAGCAGCCATATTCCGCTCATCGCTCAGAAAATAGCGGAAATAACCGGAACAACATGCAAAATAATAGCAGAAATAACAACACGGAATGCCGTGAATTTATTTAATTTGCAAACCGAAAAATAAAAAACAAAAGCAGCATGGCATCCAAATCAGTCCTAATCATATACACGGGAGGAACCATCGGCATGGTCAACGACCCGGAAACAGGCGCCCTGTGCCCGTTCGATTTTGAACAGATAGCCAAAACCGTACCGGAAATCAAGGAATTCGGATTTTCCATAGACAGCTACACCCTGCCGGAAATCATCGACTCCTCCGACTTGAAGCCCGCACTTTGGGCGGAACTCTGCCGAATCATCCTGGAAAACTACGACAAATACAACGGCTTTGTCATCTTGCACGGCACCGACACCATGGCCTATTCCGCCTCGGCGCTCAGCTTCATGCTGAACAACCTGACCAAGCCGATCGTATTCACCGGCTCGCAACTGCCCATCGGCACCATTCGTACCGACGGACGGGAGAATCTGATTGCCGCCATAGAAATCGCGGCGGCGACCATTGAAGACAAAGCCGTGGTGCCGGAAGTCTCCATCCTGTTCGGCGCAAAACTGTTCCGTGGCAACCGGACCACCAAAATCAACGCGGAGAGCTTCGACGCCTTCCAGGCATTCAACTACCCGCCCCTGGCGGAAATCGGCATCCACATCCACTACAACTACGCGGCCATAGACTATACTCCCCGGACGGGTCCCATATCGGCCTTCACCGACATGGACACCAACATCGTCATATTGCAGCTCTTTCCCGGCATCCGGATGGAACTGATAGACGCCATCATCAACACGCCGGGACTAAGGGGCATCATCCTGGAAACATACGGCGCCGGAAATGCACCGACGGACAACCAATTTTTGGAGAAAATTAAAAAAGCGTCCGAAAAAGGCATCCTCATTTACAACGTCACCCAATGCCAGGGAGGCACGGTGGAAATGGGGCGTTATGAGACCAGTAGAAAACTAATAAACTGTAATGTATCAAGCGGTTATGACATCACCACCGAGGCTGCGGTATGTAAAATGATGCACCTGCTGGCAAAATACAAGAACCCCGATGAAATGAAAAAATACTTAAATTCATCTATAAAAGGAGAAATAACGATAAAGCGTGTTGGAATTTAACATTTTTTTTGTACCTTGCCCCGTCTTTTGGTACATTCTGTAAAAAGCAAAGGTTTGCAGAAAGGCGACAAAGATTTGAGAGTTAAATTTTAATTATTTATAAACTAAAAATCAGTTAAAGAGATCATGAGAAAATTATTTGCACTAATAGCAGTTTTCGGAATGCTTACTATTGGAGCATCAAAACTAATGGCTCAAGAAGAGGAAACTTCCGCAGCAGAACAGACGGAACAGGTTTCAACTACTCTGACCGCAGACTATGAGGAAGAAATCGAAAGCACTTCCATGCACGCGGCCATCAAGCAGAAATTCATCGAGGGTGGTGCCGGATTTATGGCAGCCGTTGTATTGTGCTTGATCTTCGGTCTGGCAATCGCTATCGAAAGAGTAATTTACTTGAACCTCTCCGACACGAACACCAAAAAATTCATCGCAGGTTTTGAAGACGCTTTGAACAACGGCGGCATCGAGGCTGCCAAAGAATATTGCCGCAACGAACGCGGACCGGTGGCAAGCATCTTCTACCAAGGTCTGGAACGCTACGACCAAGGCATCGACATGGTTGAAAAATCAGTATTATCCTACGGCTCCGTACAGATGGGTCTGATTGAAAAAGGTCTGACCTGGAGTGGCTTGTTCATCGCCTTGGCCCCGATGTTGGGATTCTTGGGAACAGTAATCGGTATGATCGAGGCATTCGACCAGATTCAGGCTGCCGGTGACATGAGTCCGGCATTGGTTGCAGGAGGTATCAAAGTGGCCTTGATTACGACCGTAGGTGGTTTGATCGTTGCCATGATCCTGCAGGTATTCTACAACTATTGCGTGGCAAAATTAGAAGGCATCGTGAACAACATGGAGGACGCTTCCGTAAGCATGTTGGACATTC
>CAYNXE010000048.1:0-13603 GCA_964400995.1 uncultured Odoribacter sp. | reverse complement strand
CTTTATAAACTTTATGAACCTTATAAACTTTCAACTAATAAAAAGGAACGTTTTAGTTTGCGATTATGGCGGAACAAGGACAGGATACGATAAACATTACTCTGATCTATAGGAAGTTGAATGGAATATTGACGGCGACGGAGGAGGAGCGCTTACAGAAGTGGTTAGAAGCGTCTGCCGAGCATCGTCGTTATTTTGAGCAGATGCGCCGTTATCTGGAGCAGGTGCCGGAGTGTGTCGTTTCGGAAGACGAGATAGATGAAGCCTGGGAGGTACTTGCTGGAAAGGTGGCGTCAAGACGGCGGAGGAGTTGGAGAATTTGGGGTGTGTATGGCACAAGTGTCGCTGCTATGTTTGTTCTTTGCCTTGGTGGCTGGATGTTGTGGAAAGGGATGCCGGCACCCGAAAAAGGGGAAGTGAGGGAAATCGTGCGAAACGAGATTGTTCCTGGACAGCGTGTGGCGATATTGGAGTTGGCGAACGGGGAATCTCACCGTTTGGGAGTTGCCGGATTGCAGGAGAAGCAAATCGGGAACCACATCACGGTGGACAGTTGCCGGTTGAGTTATGTCCGTCCGGATAGCCAAAGTTTACAAATCGCTTACAATCGACTTTCCGTACCCCGGGGTGGCGAGTACCAGTTGAAATTGGAGGACGGCACGAAAGTGTGGTTGAATTCGGATTCCCGTCTGAAATATCCGGAGGTTTTTGTAGGGAGCTTGCGGGAAGTCTTCTTGGAAGGAGAGGCTTATTTCGAGGTTGCCGCCGATTCGCTGAAGCCTTTTGTCGTGTATGCCGGCGAGCAGCAGGTCAAAGTGCTGGGGACGGGGTTCGGCATAACTTATTATGCGGATGAGCCCTTTCAGACTGTGACATTGGTCAAGGGGAAAGTCGAGGTAGGGTTTCACGAATCGGAGCTGGGCGGTTTCGTTCTTTCTCCGGGGAAGCAGGTTGTTTATGAGCGAAACAGCCGTCGGGTCTCTTGTAAGAATGTGGACGTCCGGGAGTATGTTGCTTGGAAAGACGGCAAGTACGTTTTCGCCCAGAAACGACTCGAAGAGATATTGAATACCTTGTCCCGTTGGTATGATTTTCAAGTGTTTTATCAAAACGCCCGTTGTAAGGATATTTTGTTTTCCGGAGAAATCAAGCGTTTTGAGCATTTCGGCTCTATTCTGGACCTGATACAGAAAACCAGTGACGTCAGGTTTGATATTCGGGGCAATACGGTACAAGTAATGGCAAATTAATTTAAACGACAGATTTATGAGAAAAAAACGAATGCAAATCAGTCCTTCCTACCGGGAAGGATGTAAAAGAATCCTGGTGTGTTTATCACATTTAATGATTCTGTTACTGGTATTTAATCTGAATTTGAGTGCAAAGGCATTCTCTCAATATCAGAAAGTTACCGTGAACTTGAAGAATGCCGGCATTGAAGAGTTCATTTCTGCCATTAAGCAGCAGTGTGATGTCGGTTTCATTTATGATTACAGCAAAGCCCGGGAGATTCCGGCAATTACCATAGATGTGAAAGAGGGGCTGATTACGGATGTCTTGGATCAGGCGTTGCAAGGAAGCGGATTTGTGGCGGAAATAGAGAACAACACGATAGTTATTCGCAAGACCGATTTGCCTCAGCCTGCCCGGCAAGGCGTGAAGATTCGGGGAAAAGTCTTTGCGGAGGACGGAAGCGTGGTGCCGGGAGCAACCGTATTGATTAAGGGAACCACGTTAGGCACCGCTGCCGATGTAAATGGTGAATTTGAGTTGACTTTGCCGGAACCGGAAGGAAAAACCCTCTTGGTTTCCTTCATCGGTATGGAGAGCAAGGAGGTTGAAATCAAAGACCCGCAGGAGTTGTTGAGGGTGGTATTGACAACCTCTTCCGAGAATCTGAGCGAGGTGGTTGTAACCGGTATCTTCAGCCGTAAGAAAGAGAGTTTCACCGGTTCTGCCGCTACTTATTCCAGCAGTGAATTGAAAGCCGTAGGTAATCAGAACATCATTCAGAGCTTGAAGACTTTGGATCCGTCGTTGTTGGTGCTGGACAGTAAGGAATGGGGTTCCGACCCGAACCGTTTGCCGGAAATGGAAATCCGTGGAAAAAGTTCCATTCCGGGATTCAAGGAGGAGTATGGCACAGACCCTAATCAGCCGTTGTTTATCCTGGACGGTTTCGAGACGACTTTGGAAACTATTATGAACCTGAGTTTGGACCGGATTGCCAGCGTCACGATTTTGAAGGATGCCGCATCTACTGCCATTTACGGTTCCAAGGCGGCCAACGGCGTACTGGTTGTAGAAACCGTGCAGCCGGAAATGGGGAAATTGAGGGTGTCCTACCGGGGAGACTTTACTGTTTCTTTTGCCGACCTGTCGGATTATAACCTGATGGATTCTCGGGAAAAATTGGAGTTTGAACGCTTGTCCGGATATTACACCTCGGAATATCCGACATCGCAAATTAGTCTGGATCAGTTGTATAACAAGCGTCTGGCGGAAGTCAAACGCGGAGTGGACACGTACTGGATGAATGAACCGTTGCGGACGACCTTTTCTCATCGCCATAATTTGTATGTGGACGGTGGCGATGAGGCTATGCGTTACGGACTGGGCGTCAACTACGGAACAACGAAAGGTGTTATGAAAGGTTCGGATAAGGATATCGTGTCGGTGAACCTGGATTTGACTTACCGGGTGAAGAGCCTGCGTTTCTCGAACAAGGCGTCTTTCGAGCATACGAATGCGGACCGGGAACCTGTCAGTTTCTCCAATTTTGCAAAAGCCAATCCCTATTACCGGAAATGGAATGCCGACAAGGAACCGACGGTCGTACTGGATACGATTAATGGTGGGAAGTTAGTGTACAATCCGCTGTATGCAGCCAAGTTGAGACATATAAATAATACGAAGACGATAAGTCTGACCGATAACTTTCAGGCAGAATGGGAGATTACGAAAGCACTGAGGGCGAGGGGACGTATCGGGTTGAGGTACACGGACTCAGATGTAGAGGTATTCAAGTCGCCGAAACATCCGGATTATGCCGAAACAACAGAATTGGAACGGGGAAGTTATTCGGAATCATCCAACCGGAATTTTTCTTATGACGGGGATGTGACCCTTACTTACGGTCAGTTGTTTGCCGAGAAGCATCAGGTGAATGCCGTTGG
Organism: uncultured Odoribacter sp.; assembly: GCA_964400995.1. GTDB lineage: Bacteria > Bacteroidota > Bacteroidia > Bacteroidales > Marinifilaceae > Odoribacter. The sequence goes on along the minus strand of CAYNXE010000048.1, from coordinate 10,427 downwards.
TGGCTGGACGTTCCAGCAGAGTAATCTGCGTACCGGAGGATATTCGACGGTCGGGTTTGTGAATGACTTTTATATCAATCCGTCTTTCTCGGCAGGTTATAAAGAAGGTACGAAACCGAATTATTCCAAAACGCAGTCGAGGGGAACCAGTTTTTACCTGACGTTGAACTATGCTTATGACAATCGCTATCTGTTGGATGCCAGTTACCGTGCGGACGGTTCGTCCATTTTCGGAGTCAACAACCTGTTTACCAATACCTGGTCTGTGGGATTGGCGTGGAATCTGCACAACGAGGCATTTATGAAAGGGATAGATTGGTTGACGCTGTTGAAAATCAGGGGGTCTATGGGTAATCCCGGCAACCAGAATTTCAATGCTTATCAGGCGATGAAAACTTATGCCTACAATTCTTGGTTGCAGAATAAGTTCGGCTCCAGCGCTTTGATTGACCAATTTGGAAATCCGGACCTGGAGTGGCAGAAGACGCTGGAAAAGTCAATCGGTGTGGATGCCGTGTTTGTGAATAACCGTTTGCGTTTCAATGTGGATTATTATCGGAAAGACACTGACCCCTTGCTGGCAATGATTACCGTGCCTTCCTCCACGGGAACGTCTTCTTTGACCACCAATATCGGAAAGCAGTCTATCGAGGGCGTGGACGGGCAAGTCAGTTTCTCGCCGATTTATCGTCCCAATGACCGCATCAACTGGACGATGCGTTTCTCTTTCAAGCACGAGAAAGGGTGGTACAAAAATGTGGGAAATTCGCTTGAGAAGCTGAACAGGGACAATATCGAATCCCAGTCGTTGATCCGTTACTACGATGGCGCAAGTCCTGATGACTTGTGGGCTGTGCGTTCTTTGGGCATCGACCCGACCACCGGAAACGAGTTGTTCCTGAAAAAAGACGGTTCGGTGTCTTTCGAATGGGATGTCAACGATGAGGTCATCGTGGGTAATTCCCGTCCCAAACTGGAGGGAGTGGTCGGTACGACCTTGTATTACAAGGGGCTGACCGTATCGGCAAACTTCCGTTATCAGGTGGGTGGTTATACTTTCGCCAGTGCTTTGTTCAACAAGGTGGAAAATATCTCCAGGGACAATTTGTTCAATAATCAGGACAAACGTGCCTTGTACGACCGCTGGCAGAAACCGGGTGACCACGCTCAGTTCAAGAGCATCGCGAACAGTATTTCCACCCAGATGTCTTCCCGCTTTGTGCTGAAGGAGAATACATTCAAGGGAGAGTCGATATCTATCGGATATGAAACGACGGCTGACTGGCTGAAAACCATTGGCGCATCTTCGTTGACGGTGAATGCCTATATGAACGATATTTTCAGATGCTCTTCCATCAAAGAAGAACGTGGAACGGAGTATCCTTTTGCCCGTTCTGTCGCTTTCTCGTTGAGTGTCCGTTTTTAAGTTGTCAAATGATAAAAAATAAAAATATGAGAAGCTGTTTATTATATATTGCGATTCTCCCCTTGTTGTTACTCTCTTCTTGTAACAATTGGCTGGAAATCGAACCGGACGACCGGGTGATGGAGAAAAAACTCTTTAGTTCGCGGGAAGGTTTCATTACGGCTCTGAACGGGGTTTACATCGAAATGAGTTCTTCCGTGCTGTATGGCGGGCAGATGCTGGTGATTCCGGATATCCTTGCCCAGTATTATAAGGCGGCTATGCCGAGCGAGCACAGGTATTCCTATTTCTCCAGTTTCAGTTACGACCAGCAAGCGGTGAAGAGCGCTTTCCAGGGGATTTGGGAGAAATATTATGCGCTGATTGTCAATTGCAATACCATATTGGAACATTGTGACGAAGGGCAGGAGTTGCTGGGAGAGAAGTATTATAACGTGGTGAAGGGGGAGGCTCTGGCTTTGCGGGCGTTTTTCCATTTTGAGGTGCTCCGGATTTGGGGACCGGTTTTCAAGGAAAACAGGGAGATGGTCTGCATACCGTATGCCGAGAGTTCCAAAATAGAGGTTCGTCCTTTGCTGAGCGCTGAAGTGGTTTATGAAAAAATCAAGCGCGACTTGACGGAAGCCGAGGCGTATTTGAAAGAGTCCGACCCGATTCTCACCGAGGGACTTTTGTTCTCTGCCGGCGGATTGGGTGAGGGGAACGATATGCGTTACCGGAATCTGCGGCTGAATTATTATGCGGTGCAGGCTTTGCTGGCACGGGTTGCCCTTTATTGCGACGACCAGCCCCTGGCGTTGGCGTATGCGAAGAAGGTAGTTGATGCGGTGCAGAAAGAGGATGACGAGCTCTTTCCGTTCAAGAGCCGTACCCAGGACTTGGACGACCGGGTGTATCAGTCTGAGTTGTTGTTTGCCCATTATAACATCCAAAGGGCGAATATTTATCAGAACTATTTTTCCAACAGTTTGGCGGATGCCAATGTGCTTCGGGTGAAAGATGCTCTTGTGGATAAATTGTTTGACGAACAGGATTTCAGGTATCGGTATCAATGGAGCAAACAGAAGAATCCTTCCGATGCCGAGCAGTATTATTTGGTGAAATACAAGGACGTGTCATTGAGTAGCAACCCCACCGAGGATGAGAAATTGCGGAAAGAATACCGCTACTTGGTGCCGATGATTCGGATTTCCGAGCTGTATTTCATTATAGCCGAATGTGAGACAAATCAAGAGGAGGCATTGAATGCGATTAACAAGGTGCGTTCTGCCCGTGCCGTAAAGGCTATTACCGATTTCAGCTCGTTGCCGGATGAACTGGAGAAGGAGTATGCCCGGGAGTTCGTGGGCGAGGGACAGTTGTTCTTTTATTATAAACGATTGGCAAAAGAAGGAATTCCGTACGATAAGGGGAATTATAGCTGGTCTACCACCTCTTATATAGATATGTCTACGGATAGATATGTGCTGTTCTTGCCGGATTCGGAAAAAAACAACAGGGTTGAATAATTAATTGTGAAGACTATGAAAAGATTAACCAAATATTTGTGTGTATTGTCGGTGTTGTTTATGCTGAACGGCTGTAAAACCGACTTGATGACTTATGAGGGGGATGCCGGCGTTTATTTTGCCGTGCAATATCCCTGGCCGTCGGGCTACGGAGATTCTTTGCGATGGGAACTTTGTCCAGTGACGGATGTGTCCTTTTTTCTGTTGGATGTGCAGGATAGCGTCATCCCCATCCGGGTACAGATAACGGGGGATGCTGCCGATTATGACCGTTATTTCAGGGTGGTTGTGGTAGATACCGGAACGACGGCGGTTGTCGGTCACGATTTTGAGGCGATTGCAGAAATGCAAAAGGTGGCAGCCGGTAGCCATTATACCGATATGAAGATTCGGTTGTATAAACAGTCAGACTTGTCGGGACTAAGAAGAAGCCTGATGCTTCGTTTGGAAGAGACTACCGATTTCAGGCTGCCTCTTGGTACTTGGTATCCTTGGCCGGGGCAGTCGAAATGGTCTCCGGAGGTAGGAGCGGAAACAGTTGATATTTCAGCCATTGAGCATACGATTTACATCGGTGATGTAATTTCGGTGCCGGAGGGTTGGATTGCTGTGCAATTGGGGGTCTTTACCGTGAAGAAGTTCAACCTGATGTGCGAATTATACGGTCTAACTATTGATGATTTTTCAAAGGAAAAAATGGATGTAAACCGGGCAATAGCTTTGGGGAGGCGTTTTGGCGATTGGCTGAAAGCCCAGAGAGAGGCAGGGAATGAAGTGTTGGAAGAAGACGGGACGCCGATGGAGACGGGAGCTTAATTATGAACATTAAAACTTGGAAATAATGAGACTACAAGCGATATGGATTTGCATAGGGATGTTGTTATGCGTCTCTTGCTATGATGACTTGGGAAATTACGATTACCACAACATCAATGAAATAAAAGTGGTGGACGGCATTGACGAACAGTATGCTGCTTACTCTTTGGTGGATACTTTGAAAATCTCTCCCGTCCTGTCTTTTACGGAAGATTCGACGTCGGTTGACCGTTTCGAGTATGGCTGGTTTGTTGCCCAATCGAGATTCAGTGCCGGTAAACTGGAAAAAATCTACGATCAGAAGGATTTGGTTTATCCGGTGAATTTGCCCATTGGGAATTATATCGTGTTGTTCAAGGTGAAAGACCGGGTGACGGAGGTGGAATGGAGCAGTTATACCTATTTGTCTGTGACGACCTTGTTTACCAACGGTTGGATGCTGTTGGGCGAAAAGGATGGGAACGTTTCTTTGGATATGGTGGCTATGGCGAAAGGAGATACGGTGGTGATGACCGATGTCCAGAAGATTTCGGGGTTGCCAGTGTTAAAAGGACCGCGCAAGGTTATTTCTACTAATAACTCTACTAGGAGTGTTTGTTTGTTGCTGACTGATGACGGAACTTATGAATTAGACAAAAACTCTTTGGCTTCGGGAGCAACTGAGAACATATTGAAAGATATGTATGACCCTGAAGTTAGCCCAACTTTTGCGGGCAGTGATGTGATTCAATTTTCAGGTTTGTCTCGTTATATGATCGGTGATAATATGTTTTACGCTAATGATTTTCTTACTCAATACTCGTCCTATTCTGCTCCGGTAAATAGGTACGACAAATCTACTACTGAATATTTCAAGGTGTTTCCTGAATTGATCTGGACGGTAGGTGGTTCTCTTGGTTATAATGGTTCTGTGATGGTGTATGATATGGATAATAAGCGTTTTGCCAAATTTACTATTTATGAAAATAAGTGTGATACCTTGTCTGATAGTGCCGATGATGTATTTAAGTGGAAGACGGGGAATGAAATGATTGCTGTTTTTAATTCAAAGTATCGATCGAATGCAGGAAACAACACCAGTTATGCGATTATGAAATCTCCGGAAAATCGTTATTATATTTATAGTTTTTATGCACTCTCGCCTAAAAAAGGCGGAAGGTTTGATATTACCGCTTTGCCGGATATTGCGCAGGCTACCCAGTTCGCATTTAGCGGGAATTTTCCTTATATGCTGTATTTTGTCGGTTCGAAACTGCACGCTTGCGAGTTTAGGACTACCGGGGTTACGCACAAGGAACTGGCTGACTTTGGCGATGAGATTACGATGTTGCATTTCGATACTTACCGGGAAGACAAGAAGGATGTTTTTTATGTTGCCACCTACAATGAACAGAACGGCGGAACGGTACGGAAATATCAGCTGAAGGACGATGCTGATGTCATTGAAATCAATCGTATTGAGGAGAAAGTCAATTGGACCGGCCTGGGCAAGGTGACTTCTATGTGCTGGAAATACTATTAAATCGTGTTTTTCGAGGCTTGAACCGTAGGTTCGGTAAAGCTCGGAAGACTGACAAAGTGCCTACGAGGGACAAAATCATAGTACAGAACGTGGTTTTGTCCCTTTTCAATGGCAGAAAGGTTTTGTTTTGACAAGAGAAGTGGTTTTATTTAAAATTTGCAAGATGAAAAGATGTTTATGGGGTTTGTTGGCTATTCTGGTGTTTCCGTTGCTGGGGTATGCCCAGGGGGTGAATTTCCGGGAGGTGTCATATGCGAAGGCGCTGGAGCTTGCCGTGAAAGAACGGAAAATGGTTTTTATTGATTTTTATACCACTTGGTGCGGACCTTGCAAGCAGATGTCGAGAGAGGTATTTCCACAGCAGGAGGTGGGGGATTTCTTTAACCGGAAGTTTGTTGCCCTGAAAGTGGATGCGGAGAAAGGAGAAGGCAAGGAACTGGCGACAAGGTTCAAACTCCGTGCTTATCCCACTTTCGTGGTGCTGAATGCCGGTGGCGAGGAGGTGTATCGCACCACCGGTGCCTGTCCGGCGCAGGAGTTTACGGAAAAGATACGGAAAGGTATCGACCCGGAGTGGTCGCCGGAAGGATTGACCCGGCGCTATGCGAAGGGGGAGCGTACACCGGAACTTGTACACGATTACGCTCTCTTGGTGCTTAGGGAACAAGGCAATACCCAGGAAGGTATGCGGATTCTGGAAGAGTATTTTGAGGGACTGTCTCCGAAGAAGCGGGTCAAACCGGCGAATTTCTTCCTTTATGAACAATTCGCCTTCAATTTTTCCGACCCTAAAGCGCGGTATCTGTACGAGCATCGGGAGAATTTTGTTAAATCCAACGGTCGGGAGCCGGTGGAAAAGCTTTTGACCCAATGGTTGCGAATGGAAATGGTTCCCTATTTTACCTTGCGGACTCCGGAGCCGTTGACGGAAGAAGGCTTGCAGCAGGTGAAGAAACATATTGCCCAAGCCGGACTGGAAAAGACCGGGACGTTGGAGGGATTGACGGCGATTGCGGAGGTTAGGATGAGCGGTGATTGGAAGAAATACCTGGAGGTCTGTGGGGTGAAGTTTCCGGAATTGAATCCGTCAGACCGTTTCTCGATTTTGATTAATCTGTCGGAATTGATGAATGAGCCGGAAGAAACCAAATCTCTGGCAGCCGAATTGATTCGAAACCACATAGACTGCATTGACGGATTTAGCCAACGTATATTGAGAACGTTGATGTATAAGCTGGAAGGCAAGGGTGAGTATGTATTTCAGGCACAGGTGGAAGGTGCGGAGAGCGGCAAAGTTGTGGTAATGACTTTTTCAAACCGGGGTTTCGTGCAGGACACATTCCCTTTTAGCGATCACAAAATTAATTTGTCCGTAGCGGGAAAAGATACGTTGCAAATGTCGTTGAGGATAGTCAGTGATTCTTTAGGAGTGCAGACCCGGAATTTGGGCGTGAATTATCCGACCTTCTCCTTGTTGCTGGTTCCGGGGGAGTTTGCCGTTATGAAACTGAAACTGGAAAGAGGGAAGACGCCGGAGGTGGAATGGCTGAGGGGCGGTGAGGTTTCTCGTGATTTTGTCCGGTTGACTTACGAAATGGTGAAGCCGGCGGAACAGGCTTACCGACAGTTGACGATTGACAATCTGATTCGGGGCGGGGATATCCGGGAATACAGAGATGAGTTTGACGCTTATAGCCGGGCAAAGCAGGAAACGATTATGGATTTTATCCGGAATCATCCGGAAAGTTTTGTCTCTGCCACCAATCTGCAGGATCATTATGACTGGTTTGACGAGAATGAAATTGAACAGATTTATGAACGCTTTCCGGTTTCTTTGAAAACGACACAATACGGACGGATGCTGAAGCGTAAATTGGATGCGGGAAAGCCTTACCGGACGGGAACTGCTATCCGGCATTTCACGAAAAAGGATATGAATGGCAAAACGGTTTCTTCGGCAAAATGGAAGGGAAAATATGTGTTGCTGGATTTCTGGGGAAGCTGGTGCGGCCCCTGTCGCTCCTCTCACCCCCATTTGAAAGAGTTGTATAAGAAATACGGTGCGAAAATGGTATTTGTGAATGTGGCGCAGGAGAATGTAAAGGATTTGACAAAAGCCCGGAATTTGTGGAAACAGGCGGTGGAGGAAGATGGACTGACCTGGACGCAGGTGTTGAACAACGAAGGGATTGAGGATTGTAATCTGCTGACATTTTTCCATATCTCTTCTTTCCCGACCAAGATACTGATAGACCCGGAAGGACGCATTGCCGGTCGTTATGTGGGCGCAACAGCTGACATTGACCGGAAACTGACGGAGATAATGGGATATTGACCCATTATTTTGTGGAGAAGCAGATGTACATTCGGTTATTGCCGGATGTACATCTGTTTTTTATGATTTGAGTGGCGTTACGCCTTGATGAAAATCCGGTGTTTGTACAGGATATAGAGCAGGCAATAAACCAGACTCAGGCTGGACATCAGGATGAGGAGCTGGTATTGTTCCGGCGACAGGTATTGTTTGAAGCCGAAGAACAGGGAGTGGCTGATGCAGTCGAGACGAATGACTCCGACTTCGACGCTGAGCAGATAGGCGAGAATGGAGTTTGTGCCAATCACTTTCAGCCAGGTCCAGCCCCGGCGGAAACCTTTGTAGTCTATCAGGTAATAGAATGCGCCCATAAGCAGGAAGCAGTAGCCGCTGCTGACCAGCACCATAGAACTGGTCCATATCCGTTTGATGACGGGAAGTTGGAGATGCCATAGCCAGCCTGCGATGGCCATTCCACCTCCGATGGCGAACAGGTGGGTCCATTTTTTCTTTTCCGGCAGGTGGCTTTTCAGTATCTGTCCGGCAAATACACCGGTCATAACGGTGACGATAAAGTTCAGGCTGCTCCATATCCACGTGTAGTTGTACCATACGGGGAAAACAATGGTGCCGTCCGCTTCCCGTATCGCTCCGTCTCTCCATCTGCCCAGCACTGTCCGGTCAATCCATTCCGCCAGATTGCCGGAAGCGGTGAAGTCGCCTTGTCCGTATCCGTCTGCGGTGACGAAGGTCAGGGCGCCCCAGTAAATCACGAGCAGGGAAGCGGAAGCTGCGATTTGGATGCGGACGGAAGTGTGGAGGAACATCAGGGCGGAGAACAGATAGCCGACAGCAATGGCTTGCAGGGTGTTGCTGTATATTTTCAGGGAGTCAGTGTCCAATGCCAGCAGGTTTCCCTGGCAAATCATACCCAATATCCACAAGATGACGACCCTTTTGCCGATGCGCCGGTATATTTTCAGGCGTGATTCCCCGGATTTCAGGTATTTGCCCAAAGCAAACGGGATAGAGACACCCGCCATAAACATAAATAAGGGCATTACCAGGTCCCAGAAGGCAAACCCTGTCCAAGCGACGTGGTCGAACTGTTTCATAACGGGTTGCAGCCACCGATATTCCCCCGTCCGGGAGAAAGCGTGCAGGAAAGGACACAAGATAGTCAGGCAGAACAGATCGAATCCTCGAAGTACGTCCAATGATTCTAAGCGTTTGTTTGGGGTGGTCATATCGTATTTGGTCGGCTTGATTGCTTTTCAAAAGTACTGTATTTGTCTCGTCCAACCAAGGGATATTTAAATATCGTGTATTTATAACCTAAAAACACTTTTCTAAAGGTGAAATTTTGAATAAAAAACACTTTTCAAAAAGTGTTTTTCTTATATTTGCAACGAAATATGTAGTTTATGCTATTATGGATTACGAGGATATTCAACCGTTGGTAAATGCTTTTCATCGAAAACTCGCTGCCACCGATTTGCGATTCAAACGCTATTTATATGACTGTATAAACTGGAATGTGCGACTGATAGGCATTAAAGGCGCGCGGGGTGTCGGCAAGACTACGCTGTTGTTGCAGCATATCAAAGAGACTTTTACCAACCTTGACAATGTGCTGTATGTGTCATTGGACAATATGTGGTTTAACAATCACAGCCTGGAAGAGCTGGTGGAGTTTCTCTATGCGCACGGTGTTGTAAATGTCTATTTTGATGAAGTGCACAAGTATAAGAATTGGACGCAATTGCTTAAGAACTTTTACGACAATTATCCCGATTTGAACATCGTGTACACGGGTTCTGCAATGTTGGCTATCGACAACTCCAAAACTGACTTGTCGCGCCGGCAGTCGCTTTATACACTTAACGGCTTGTCTTTTAGAGAGTATCTCGAATATGAGGGCGTCGCTACGATGCCTGCAATTGTTTTGGAAAGGTTGCTTGATAGTCATACGGGATATGCAATGGGGATTGCGTCGAAGATAAGGGTATTGAAATATTTTGATGAATATCTGAGCAAAGGTTATTATCCCTATTATAAGGAGGCTGGCGATGATTATCTGATGCGAGTGGCAGAAGTTGCTCAACTTGTCATCGACAGTGATGTTCCGGCGGTAGAGGATATTACCTATATGACTATTCAGAAGATAAAGAAACTGTTGATGGTTATTGCCGAAAATGTGCCTCTTGAACCGAATATCAACAAACTTTCTGCGGAACTGGAATCGACCCGCGACCAGACGCTGAAAATGTTGTATTTGCTTGACCGTGCCGCATTGCTCTTTCTGTTGACGGACAAGGTCAAGGATTATAAACACCTGACTGGTCCGAAGAAGATATATTTGAATAATGCCAATCTGATGCACGCATTGTCGGGCAGGGTTTCGAAAGGTACGCTTCGCGAAACGTTTTTTGCTAATCAGGTGGGCGCAGTGGCTACTCTGACGATGCCCAAGCAAGGTGATTTTATGGCAGACGGAAAATATCTGTTTGAGGTGGGCGGTAGCCGCAAGAGTTTCAACCAGATAGCCAACCTTCCCAATAGCTACCTCGCGCTGGATGATATTGAGACCGGAAACGGCAATAGGATTCCGCTTTGGATGTTCGGTTGTTTGTATTAAATATTCGGATATAGTATGTGTGGAGACAAGCAATCCCGTGGCTATAATCGGTATTTGCAGAGAAGTTTCCGTATTTCACGGAAACTTTTTATAGAAGTTTCCGTATTTCACGGAAACTTTCTATATTTGCATTGTAAAACATTGGACAGATGACGAGAAAGGATATTATAAAGTCGTTGATTTTGCTCAAACAGCAAGAGATG
>CAYNXE010000047.1:13304-13604 GCA_964400995.1 uncultured Odoribacter sp. | reverse complement strand
TCAGGGAATATACCGGTTTCAAGAGTTCGTATTCTTCCCCTGCATCCACTTGTCTGACATAGGCCTGGGATGCGTTGAACATGACACGTTGCTGAAATTCCGGAGACCATACCATTTGCATTTCGACGATATATTGTCTGCCTTTTTTGTCTTTGCAGCGCACATCGACAATGCTGTTTTTGCGTAACGGATTTTCGGGCACCAGTTCAGCCGGCAAATATTCGATTTCGGTCACTTCTTCATTTTCCTCCAAGGGGAGCAGGGCATTGAGCAGACTGATCACTAAATCGGGATGTTCAC
>CAYNXE010000047.1:0-13294 GCA_964400995.1 uncultured Odoribacter sp. | reverse complement strand
TTCGGATTCAAGTATCTCATGGCATTCGTGTTTTAGTAATCATACAAATATATGAATTTATTTTCAATTTTGTATGGGAGTGGCTTGTAGAATCTTTCAGATGAAATTTTATAACTTTTTTAAAGGATAAAATGGTTGTAGTTCTGTAAAAGTGTGTATTTTTGTGGAAATAAGAAATGTCGCTTTTGAACGAGAATTTTATGATGCTCAATTTATTTTCAGATGATTGGAGACTGGTTTTGTCCATGCTAATGGCCATGTTAATCGGCTGGAATGTCCGAATACCGGTGTTCAAGATGGCCATACTGAAAAATTTTGTTGATAAGCCCAATAAGCGGTCTTCTCATACGGGGTGCGTTCCCAATATAGGTGGCATTGTCGTTTTCTTGGCGTTTTTGTGTTCTTTTTTGCTTTTTGCCCATTTCGGCAGGGAGCCAGAGTTGCAATATGTCCTGCTGGGGGCTATCTTGATTTTTATTGTTGGCATTTACGATGATATGTTGGAGATTTCTCCGCGGAAGAAAATGAAGGGAGAGATGTTGGGCATATTGGTCTTGATTGTAGGGGGAGGTTTTTATTTGAAAACTTTTCATGGTTTTCTGGGATTGTACGAAGTGAGTCCGTGGATAGGAGTTCCTTTGACTTTTGTCGGACTGCTGGGACTGGTCAATGCCATTAATCTGATTGACGGAATTGACGGTTTATGCTCGGGCGTGGCGTTGATAGACGTTTTGTTTTTCGGGGTGTGGTTTTTCAGTTGCGGACAGATGGAATATGCTTTGTTGTGCGGAGTGTTGGCGACTTCTTTGCTGCCTTTCTTTTTCATCAATCTGTTCGGCAAGCGCTCCAAGATGTTTATGGGGGATTCGGGAGCCTTGATGGTGGGGTATCTGCTTGGTGTGCTGGCTATAAAATTTTGCGAGATAGATGTATATACACAGGGAATATGTATGGTAGAGGCGGCTCCCGGAGTCGTGTTCAGCGTATTGGCAATCCCGGTGCTGGATACTTTGCGGTTGTTCGTTTCGCGTTGGATGCACGGTAATTCTCCTTTTGCTCCGGATAAACGCCATCTGCATCACAAATTGCTGATTATATACAACGGGGTGCACCGGAAAGCAACTTTTGTCATTCTGACCTTGAATTTGATGTTCATCGTTTTGGGGATTATCGGACGGAACTGGTCCAATGAGGTGTTGATCGGATTGGATATCGTTCTGTTTTCTGTGATGTTTTATATTATAAACCGGCTTGCAAAGCGGAAAACGGAGAAAGTTGCCTGATGTCTTTTTCCGGAGTTCGGTTTGTTTTCTGAAAAAATTGGCTGTATGAAAGGTATTGTATTGGCCGGAGGTTCCGGAACCCGTTTATATCCGATAACAAAAGGGGTGTCCAAGCAGTTATTGCCGATTTACGATAAACCCATGATTTATTACCCGTTGTCTGTTCTGATGTTGGCGGGAATTCGTGACATATTGATTATATCTACTCCTCAGGATTTATCCGGTTTTCAGCGTTTGCTGGGCGACGGAAGGGCTTACGGGGTGAATTTCACGTATGCGGAACAGCCCAGTCCGGACGGTTTGGCGCAGGCGTTTATCATTGGCAGGGAGTTTATCGGGGAGGATTCGGTTTGTCTGGTATTGGGAGACAATATTTTTTACGGACAGGGGTTTTCCAGCATGTTGGCAGAAGCCGTAAGTGCGGTGGAGCAGGAGGGCAGGGCGACGGTTTTCGGCTATTATGTGAATGATCCGGAACGATATGGAGTGGTGGAGTTTGACGATGAGGGAAATGTGTTGAGCATAGAGGAAAAACCGCAATGCCCGAAATCCAATTATGCCGTGGTGGGTTTGTATTTCTATCCCAACAAAGTGGTGCGGATGGCTGAAAACATAAAGCCGTCGGCTCGGGGAGAGTTGGAAATCACTGCCGTCAACCAAGAGTTTTTGAAAGCGGATGAGTTGAAAGTACAGTTGTTGGGACGCGGTTTTGCCTGGTTGGATACGGGTACGCACGATTCATTGTCGGAGGCTTCAACGTTTGTGGAAGTCATCGAGAAAAGGCAGGGACTGAAGGTGGCGTGTCTGGAAGAAATCGCTTTCAGGAAAGGATGGATTGACCGGGAACGCTTGCTGGAAATTGCAGAGCCGATGAAAAAGAATCAGTACGGGCAGTATCTGCTGAAATTACCGGAAGCGGTGCGGAGATAGGGGCGCAGCCGGTTTAATAGTTGAAAGATGAAGTTGATAAAAACAGCGATAGAAGGTGTTGTTGAACTTGAACCTCGGGGGTTTGGAGATGCGAGGGGATATTTTTTTGAAAGTTTTTCGCAACGAGTGTTTGATGAATTGCTTGGAAGAGTCGATTTTGTCCAGGATAACGAATCCAGGTCTTCCTATGGAGTGATTCGGGGATTGCATTACCAGTTGCCTCCTTACACCCAGGCGAAACTGGTTCGGGTGGTCAAGGGACGTGTTTTGGATGTGGCGGTGGATTTGAGAAAAGGTTCTGCCACTTTCGGAAAACATGTCGCCGTTGAACTTTCGGAGGAGAACAAAAAACAGCTTTTCATACCCGGAGGTTTTGCGCACGGGTATGCCGTGTTGAGCGAGGAGGCTATTTTTCAGTATAAGTGCGATCACTATTATGCTCCCGGACACGAGGGGGGAATCCGTTTCGATGACCCTGCCTTGGGGATAGACTGGCGGATTCCGGAGGGAAAAATGATATTGTCCGAGAAAGATTTGAGACATCCGAGTCTGGAAAAGGCATATATATTTGATAAACTTTAGTTGTTCGATAATTTTTTAATCATGGCGAATATATTGGTCACCGGGGCTAATGGACAACTGGGCATGGAGTTGCGGAAGCAGGGATTTACGGCTTTGGACGAAGTTTTTTATACGGATGCGGAGGAGTTGGATATTACGGATAAAACAGCCGTTGAATGTTTTGTGAAAGAGCATGAAATCGATACCATTATAAATTGTGCGGCATATACAGCCGTGGACAGGGCAGAAGAAGAGCCGGAGCTGGCTGCCCGGATCAATACGGAAGCTGTGTCTCACTTGGCTGACGTGGCGGAAAAGTACGATTGTCTGTTGATTCATATATCGACGGATTATGTGTTTGACGGGACGGGAGAGGAGCCTTATACGGAAAAAAGCAAAACTTCTCCGGAGAGCGTGTACGGCAAGACCAAGCTGGCTGGCGAGCGGGCGGTGCGGAAATCGGGTTGTTGCTACATCATCATTCGGACGGCTTGGCTGTATTCTGCCCATGGCCATAATTTCGTGAAAACGATTTTGCGGCTTGCCGATGAACGTCCGGAAATTTCTGTCGTCTCCGACCAAATCGGCACTCCGACTTATGCCGGGGATTTGGCGAAAGCCATTGTGTCAATTATGGACAACGACAATCGGGCGGATTACGAGGGCATCTATCATTTCAGCAATGAAGGCGTCTGTTCCTGGTTCGATTTTGCGGAAGAAATCGTGAGGCTTGGGAAGAAATCATGCAAGGTGGTTCCGGTGACTACGGCGGAGTATCCTTCCCCAACAAAGCGTCCGGCTTATTCGGTGTTGGATAAGACGAAGATTAAACGTACATTTGACCTGGAAATTCCGGATTGGAAGGAGGCTTTGAGAAGAATGATGAAGGAGATGCGGGAATCTTGATTCAGGGGTGGACCGGGTGTATGAAAAGTTGTAATTTAGGCGGATGAAAAATATTCTGATAACGGGAGGTGCCGGATTTATCGGTTCTCATTTGGTTCGGCTACTGGTGAACAAGTATCCGGACTACCGGATTGTCAACTTGGACAAGTTGACTTATGCCGGTAATCTGGCTAACTTAAGGGATGTGGAGGGCAAGCCGAATTATGCTTTTGTGAAGGCGGATATATGTGATTTTTCCGCCATGCAGGAGGTTATGGAGAAATACCGGATAGATGCCGTTATTCATTTGGCTGCCGAAAGTCACGTGGACCGTTCTATCCAGGATCCTTTTGCCTTCGCTCGGACGAATGTGCTGGGCACATTGAGTTTGTTGCAGGCTGCCAAATTGGCGTGGGAGGGGCATTTCGAGGATAAATTGTTCTATCATGTGTCAACGGACGAGGTGTATGGGGCTTTGCAGTCCGGAGAGGGGTTGTTTACGGAGCGGACTTCATACGACCCGCATTCTCCTTATTCGGCATCGAAGGCTTCTTCGGATCATTTTGTGAGGGCTTACCGTGATACCTACGGTTTGCCTGTGAAAATTTCAAATTGTTCAAACAATTATGGTTCCTATCAATTTCCTGAGAAGTTGATACCGTTGTTCATCAATAACATACGGCATAACAAATCGTTGCCGGTTTACGGCAAGGGGGAGAATGTCCGGGATTGGTTGTATGTGGAGGACCATGTGCGTGCCATTGACTTGATTTTCCATAGGGGAGAAACGGGAGCGACTTACAATATCGGAGGCTTTAACGAATGGAAGAATATCGATTTGGTCAAGGTGCTGATTCGAGTAACCGACCGTTTGCTGGGACGTCCGGAAGGCGCTTCGGAACATCTGATTACTTACGTGAAAGACCGTGCCGGTCATGATTTGCGTTATGCGATAGATTCCACGAAGTTGAAAAACGAACTGGGCTGGGAGCCTTCGTTGCAGTTTGAGGAAGGGATTGAAAAAACGGTGAAGTGGTATCTGGAGAATCAGGAGTGGCTGGATAGCGTGACAAGCGGGGAGTATCAGAAGTATTATGAAAATATGTATCATGGAAGATAAAGTGGTGAATTGTCAGTAAAAAGAAATATAAAGGAATGATTACAGTATCGGATTTAGAGATTCAATTTGGAAAGAAAACTTTGTTTCAGGATGTCAATCTGAAATTCACACCGGGGAATTGTTACGGTGTCATCGGTGCGAATGGTGCCGGGAAGTCTACTTTTTTAAGGCTTTTGAGCGGTGACCTGGAGCCGACGCGGGGAAGTGTTATGTTTGGTCCCGGCGAGCGTTTGTCCGTGTTGAAGCAGGATCACTTTGCGTATGACGAATGTACGGTGCTGGATACGGTGTTGCAGGGACATCTGAAACTGTGGGAAGTGATTCAGGAGAAGAACGCCATTTATATGAAGGAGGACTTCTCGGACGAGGATGGCATACGCGTGGCGGAGTTGGAGGAACAATTTGCCGGAATGGATGGCTGGAATGCCGAGAGCGATGCCGCCAATTTGTTGAGCGGACTCGGCATCAAGGAGGACTTGCATTACAGTCTGATGAAGGACTTGAGCGGAAAGCAGAAAGTGCGGGTGTTGCTGGCTCAGGCATTGTTTGGCAAACCGGACAACCTGTTGTTGGACGAGCCGACGAATGACCTTGTCTTGGAAACCGTGATGTGGCTGGAAAATTATCTGGCTGATTATTAGAATACGGTGCTGGTGGTTTCGCATGTCCGGCATTTCCTGGATGCTGTCAGTACGCATTCCGTGGATATCGATTACGGCAAGATTACGTTGTTTGCCGGAAACTATAGTTTCTGGTATGAATCCAGCCAGCTGGCTTTGCGTCAGGCTCAGGCCAAGAACAAGAAGGCCGAGGAGAAGCGGAAGGAATTGCAGGAGTTTATTTCACGGTTCAGTGCCAATGTGGCAAAGTCCAAGCAGACCACCAGTCGCAAGAAGATGCTGGAGAAACTGAATATTGAAGAGATTATGCCTTCCACCCGCAAATATCCGGGGATTATTTTCACGCCTGAACGGGAAGTGGGAAATAAGATTCTGGAAGTGCGCAATCTGAGCAAGACGGTGGACGGGGAGTGTTTGTTCAAGGATGTGGAGTTTGCTGTGGAGAAGGATGACAAGATTGCTTTCTTGTCCCGTGACCCCCGTGCCATGACGTCTCTGTTGGAAATCCTCACCGGAAATGAAAAACCGGATACGGGTGATTTTACCTGGGGAGTAACGGTGACGACCGCTTATCTGCCTTTGGACAATTCCGCCTATTTTGATACGGATATGAAGTTGATAGACTGGTTGGGACAATATTCAACGGATACTAGCGAGACTTTTTTGCGCGGATTTTTGGGCAAGATGCTTTTCTCGGGAGAGGACATATACAAGCGTGTGAAAGTGTTGTCCGGAGGGGAGAAGATGCGTTGTATGATAGCCCGGATGATGTTGAACAACGCCAATGTGTTGATTTTGGATTCTCCTGCCAATCACTTGGATTTGGAGTCCATACAGGCTTTCAACAATACCTTGATGTCGTTCAAGGGCATCGTGTTGATGAATTCGCACGACCATGAATTTATCCAGACGGTGTGCAACCGGATTATTGAATTGACGCCCAACGGTATCATCGACAAACGAATGGATTTTGACGATTACATCACCCATGAAGGCATCAAGGAGCAATTGGAGAAGATGTACAAGTAACGTTATTAATAAGAACAGGTATATGAAAGTGAGTAATTTGGTTTGGGGATTGCTGTTGGCGCTGACCGGCTGTCAGTCCGCTACGCGATTCAACGAATATGTGGTGATTGCCGGCAAGGATGTGGCAACGGATTCCCTTTGGAATAAGGTGGTGACCGCTTTGGCGGAGAAGCATCAGGCGGTGGTGGTGACTTATCAGGAGAAAATGGAAGAGGTGTTGCCGGCGTTGCGGCAATATCGTCCCCGGTATGTTGCCGTTGTGGAGAAACCGGAGACTCTGGACCGGGATTACGTGATTCGTTTGAATCAGTTGAGCCGTCGGGTGGATGACGATATTTATGCGGATTTTCTGTGGGGAATCATTACGGGATATGATGCGCAGGCTGCCATGAAAATGGTGGACAATAGTACGGAGCCGTTGGTTGTCAAGGATGCCGTAGCTACGATTATGGAGTTGCACAGCGGTAAATGGTTTGACCGCTATGCCTGGATAGACGACCATACCCAGGGCTTGTGGGGCGAAAAGAAATCCAAGGAGGATTCAATCGTTACTTATCAGTTGCCGATGAAACCGACCAAGATGAGAGGACGGATGCCGGACGGCAAGGTGAGGGAAGTGGTGATGAATCGGGTGAATCCGGTGGATGAGATGCAGACTTTCTATCGGATTTACGAGCAGTACAATCCGGATCTGGTGGTAACGGCCGCCCATGCAACGGAAAGAAATCTGGAGATGCCTTTCTCTTTGGGAAATATCAAGCCCAAGAACGGGACTTTGTATATGGACTTTCCTGGCAATCCGCAGGATTTGAAGGAAAGCGGCAAGAGAAAGGTGTATTTGCCCATTGGAAACTGTCTGATTGCCAATGTCAACAATACCAAGGAAAGTATGGCGATAGCTTGGATGAACAGCGGAAATGCGGCGACAATGGTCGGTTATGTGGTGACCACTTGGTACGGTCGGAACGGCTGGGGGGGACTGAAATATTTCCTGACCACTCCGGGACGATATACCACGGCGGAGGCTTTTTATCTGAATCAGCAGGATATGATGTATCAGTTGAACGCCTGGAGTCCGAAGTTGGCCACTTTGGAGTTCCCGTTTGACGTGGAGGACAGGTTTGCTTCCGGGGTGCAGTCAATCAAGGATTCCACAGGAATAGAGGCGAATATGCATCATCTGGGATTCTTACACGACCGGGATGTGCTTGCCTATTACGGTGACCCGAAATGGAACGTGCGTTTGCAGGAAATACCGGAGGAGAATGATTTTACCGTTTCTTCTAAAATCAAGGGAAAGAAGTGCATCGTAACCATTGCAACCAAGGAGAATTTCAATCTGGAGCGTATGAAAGGTGACCATTTCAAGGAAGAGCATGTTTTGGATTTGCCTTTCAGTTATTTCTTCCCGCAGCGGCTGAACAATCCTCGTCTGGCTGCCGGACAAAACTGGCAGGCGGCGGTGGATGAAAACTTCCTGTTGGTGTACAATGCGGATTTTGAGCCGGGAAAGACCTATACGGTGGAACTGGATATAGACTGAGTTTATCATTCGTCAGAAATGACGGCTGGTGTATCGGTGACCGACAGACGTCGGCATTGATACACCAGTTTTTGTTTTTATCTGTCTTTTTGTCACTTTCCTGGCTCTGGCACAACAATTGTATGATGGAGGGCGTAGAATTTGAAGTTAATCATTAAAAATACATACTATGACAACAGGAAAAATAGGGGTTTCAACACAGAATCTGTTTCCCATTATCAAGAAGTTTCTTTATTCCGACCATGAGATATTTCTTCGTGAGATTGTTTCCAATGCGGTGGATGCCACCCAGAAATTGAAGGTGCTGGCATCGTCCGGGGAATTCAAGGGCGATGCTTCCGGTCTTCGGGTACGGGTGAAGGCTGACAAAGAGGCAGGAACTTTGACGGTTTCCGACAGCGGTATCGGAATGACCCGGGAGGAAGTGGAAAAATACATCAATCAGATTGCCTTTTCGGGTGCCGAGGAGTTTTTGGAGAAGCACAAGGATGACGCGGCTACGATTATCGGACATTTCGGTCTGGGATTCTATTCGGCTTTTATGGTGAGCGACAAGGTGGAGATTGTGACGAAATCTTACAAAGAAGGGGCGCAGGCGGTCAAGTGGACCGGAGAGGGGGATACGGAATATACGTTGGAGGATACGGAGAAGGAGGAGAGGGGTACGGATATCATTATGTATATCAATTCCGAGGAGAAGGATTTTCTGGAAGAAAATAAACTCCAGGAGCTGTTGACCAAATACTGCAAGTTCTTGCCGATAGAGATTGCTTTTGGAAAGAAGAAGGAATGGAAAGACGGCAAGCAGGTGGAAACGGATGAAGACAATATTATCAATGATACGAATCCTTTGTGGACTCGCAAGCCGTCCGAGTTGAAAGAGGAGGATTATCAGAAATTTTACCGGGAGTTGTATCCGATGTCTATGTCGGATCCGTTGTTCCATATCCACTTGAATGTGGACTATCCTTTCAATCTGACCGGAATTTTGTATTTCCCGAAGATAGACAATAAGTTCGAGATTCAGAAGAATAAAATCCAGTTGTACAGCAATCAGGTGTATGTGTCCGACTCTGTGGAAGGCATCGTGCCCGAATACCTGACTTTGCTGCACGGGGTCATCGATTCGCCGGATATTCCGCTGAATGTGTCCCGTTCTTATTTGCAAAGCGACCGGAACGTGAAGAAGATTTCCAATCACATCACCAAGAAGGTGGCGGACAGCCTGACGGATATTTTTAAAAACAGCCGGGAGGATTATGAGAAGAAATGGGATGATTTGAAAGTGTTCATCCAATATGGGATGCTGACGGATGAGAAGTTTGCTGAACGTGCCAATCAGATTGTCCTGTTGAAGAATACCGACGGCAAGTATTTTACGTTGGAGGAATATGAGAATCTGGTAAAAACGAACCAGACCGACAAGGATAACAATCTGGTTTATTTGTATGCCACCGATGCCCAGGAACAATATACCTATATTCAGGCTGCAAAGGACAAGGGGTATGACGTTCTGATTATGGACGGACAGCTGGATACCCATTTCATCAATTATGTGGAACAAAAGAATACCAATCATAAGTTTTTGCGTGTCGACTCGGATGTCATTGACAAGCTGATTCCGAAAGACGAGGCGAAAGGGACTTCGTGGAGCGAGGCGGAACAGGAGGATATGCGGGACGTGTTTAACGCGCAGTTGCCGAAGGAGGGCGGTATGTATCTGGTGAATTTTGAAGCCTTGGGCGAAAGTGCGGACCCGGTTGTGATTACCCGTTCGGAATTTATGCGCCGGATGAAGGAAATGGCGGCGATGAATCCGGGAATGGGCTTCTACGGGGCTATGGACGACCAGTTTACCCTGGTGGTCAATACGGACCACAAATTGGTGAAGGGTATTTTGGCGGACGAGCAGAAAGAGATGGCTGCCAAAGTAGAGCCGATTGATGCTGAAATCAAGGCAAATGAGGAGAAACGGGCAGAAATCGACGAACTGAACAAGGACAAGAAAGACGAAGAAATTCCCCAGGTGGACAAGGACCGGAAGAAAGAGTATTCGGACAAGGTCGATGCATTGAGAAAACAAAAGCAGGAGTTGTTGCAGGAGTATGGCAAGGGCAATAAGATTGTCGGCCAGCTGATAGACCTTGCTTTGTTGGCAAACGGTTTGTTGAAAGGGGAAGCCTTGAATAAATTCGTGAAACGAAGCGTGGAACTGATTAAGTAATCTTTCCTTTTTTTCCAAGAAAAAATTAACTTTGCCAACTAATTTGACTAAAGTGTTGATTGATTGGTGAAACTGTTTTTCGGGAGGATGAAAATATGAAATACATCGGAGCACACGTGAGTATATCGGGAGGAGTTGAAAATGCTCCGGTAAATGCTCATCGGATAGGAGCAAAGGCATTTGCTTTGTTTACGAAGAATCAGAGGCAGTGGGTGGCTTCGCCGTATTCGGCGAGTAACGTGGAGCTGTTCCGGCAGCGTTGTCAGGAATACGGCTATCGTGCGGAACAAATATTGCCGCACGACAGTTATTTGATTAATCTGGGCAATCCGGATAAGGATGCGCTGGAAAAGTCGAGGGCGGCTTTCCTGGACGAGATGTTGCGTTGCGAACAATTGGGACTGAAGCTGCTGAATTTTCATCCGGGAAGTTCGTTGAAGAAGGTAAGCGATGAGGAGTGCCTGACTACGATAGCGGAATCCATTAATATCACGTTGGACAAGACCCAAAGCGTTTGCGCCGTGTTGGAGAATACCGCCGGACAGGGCTCTAATCTCGGGTTTACTTTTGAGCAGTTGGCGTATATCATCGATAAGGTGGAAGACAAGAGCCGGGTGGGGGTGTGCATAGATACTTGCCATACCTTTGCCGCCGGCTACGACATCAAGAGTGAAAGCGGCTTTCAGGAGACTTTCGAGCATTTTGACTCGGTCATCGGGTTCAAGTTCTTGAAAGGGATGCACCTGAATGATTCCAAGAAAGGAGTGGGTTCGCACATTGACCGCCACGAACTGATCGGAAAAGGGGAACTGGGCATTGAAACTTTTCGTATGCTGATGAAGGATGCCCGTTTTGACAATATTCCTTTGATTCTTGAAACGCCGGATGAGGAGAATTGGGTGGAGGAAATTAAGATGTTGTATAGCTTGTAAGCGATATGAAAATAGGTCTTTTGTCTGATACGCATGGTTGGCTGGATGCCCGCGTGGAGAACTTCTTCAAAGATTGCGATGAAGTCTGGCATTGCGGGGATATCGGTGATCAGGCGGTGACCGACCGCTTGGCAGCCTCGTTCGATTTGAGGGCGGTGTGTGGCAATGTAGACGGGGGAGGGCTTCGACGGATGTTTCCCGAGAAGTTGATTTTTGAGTGTGAGGGGGTGAAAACATTGATGACGCATATTGGGGGGTATCCCGGTCATTACGATGCCCGAATCAAGGATTTGATTTACCGGGAACGTCCCCGGTTGCTGGTGTGCGGACATTCGCACATATTGAAAGTGATGTATGACAAAACCTTGGGATGCTTGCACATCAATCCGGGAGCTGCCGGGAGATACGGTTTTCATAAAGTTCGGACGGCTGTCCGGTTTGTCATAGAGCAGGGCAACATAAAGGATTTGGAGGTGCTGGAATTGGACAAGGATGTACCTATGGATGGATTGGAAATACAGTAAATTTTAGATAGATGAAAAAGATTTTGATTTTAGGATTGCTTCTGTTTATAACGGGATTTCAGGCGGAGAAGGTGATTGCCCAAAATCGGGAAAATCAGGTCAGGGATCAAAGTGTCAAATATCAGCGGCTTATGGCGTTGATTGATGCTTTTTATGTGGATACGGTGAATCTGCATCGTTTGACGGAAGATGCTATCGTCAAGGTGCTGGCGGATTTGGATCCTCATTCGGTTTATATTTCAAAGGAAGAGGTGGATGAGATGAATGAACCGTTGGAAGGCGGCTTTTTCGGTATCGGCATACAGTTTACCATTCTGAGGGACACCTTGGTGGTCGTGGATGTTGTTTCCGGCGGACCTTCGGAGAAAGTGGGCTTGCAGGCAGGTGACCGGATTGTCGTAGTCGAGGGGGAGGATATTGCCGGCAAGAAATTGTCGAACACGGAAGTCCGGAAACGCTTGAAAGGAGAAAAAGGCACACCTGTGAATATCAAAGTGTTGAGAGGTAAAGAATTGATGGATTTCCGGATTATCCGGGACAAGATACCCATTTATAGCATAGACGTTTCCTATATGTTGGACAAGACCACGGGATACATCAAGGTTTCCAGATTTGACGCCACGACGGTCGAGGAATTTGAGAAGGCGTTAAAGGAATTGCAGGCGCAGGGAATGAAGGATTTGGTGCTGGATTTGCAGGGCAACGGAGGAGGATATATGGGGGCGGCAATCGGCATCAGCGACCATTTGCTGGAGGGACACACGATGATGGTCTATACGGACGGATTGTCCTCGGGACGCCGGGAAGAATATTCCACTCCTGCCGGAATGTTGCAGGACGGGCGGATTGTGGTGTTGATTGACTACAATTCGGCTTCTGCCAGCGAGATTGTTTCCGGTGCGGTGCAGGATTGGGACAGGGGTGTCCTGGTGGGACAACGTTCTTTCGGCAAAGGGCTGGTACAGCGGCAGTATCCGCTTACCGACGGTTCGATGATTCGTCTGACCACCGCACATTATTACACGCCTTCCGGACGTTGCATCCAGAAGCCTTACAGCAAGGGAGAACAGGCCTATCGGGAAGAGGTGTACGGCCGTTTCCGCAGCGGGGAATTGGTCAATGCGGACAGCATCATCATCAATGATTCGTTGAAATACGAAACGAAAGTCAAACATCGCGCCGTGTATGGCGGCGGCGGGGTTATTCCGGACGTGTTTGTGCCGGTGGATACCACCATCAATTATCTGTATCTTAATCGTTTGATTGGCAAGAATGTCATCGGTGAGTTTATCGCTAATTACGTGGATAAAAACCGGGGACTGCTTAAAAAGAAGTATGCCGATTTCGAGAAATACAGAAAAGAGTTTGTCGTCACCGATGCTATGGTCGATGAGATTGTGAACTCCGGCGAAAAGGCCGGGGTGGCAAAAGATGAAAAGGCTTTGCAAATGGTATTGCCTTCTATGAAGCGACAGATAAAGTCTTTGATTGCTCGGGACGTTTGGGGTATGAATCAGATGTACCAGATTTTGAATGAGGAGAACAATGTCTTGAAAAAGGGCTTGCAGACTTTGAAAGATGGTACTTACGAAAAGATATTGAAGTAAATCACTGGCGGAAACTGCGTTTGGTCAGCATCCGCG
>CAYNXE010000046.1:8755-13635 GCA_964400995.1 uncultured Odoribacter sp. | reverse complement strand
GGGTCGATGGAGAGGTAGATGTCGTGGGGTTCGTGGTCCAGTTCGATGCGGTAGTAGGCATTGGCGGGCGTTTCGATGAAGCGGATTTCGTCAATCCGGTGGTTGGCGTAGGCGGACTGCCGGAGGGTGGTTGCAACGGCGGCAGGTAGGTCTGCCGGTTTCACCTCCCAGCGGGTGTATTCCCAGGTGGTGCCGTTGAAGGTCACTTCCTTTTTTTGTCCCTGGTCCAGGATTTCGATTTCGTATTTTCCTTTGTCCCGTTCCGAGTCGATGACAATGGCGTGGGGATATTTTTGGGTGATTTGGTGCAGGATGTCTGCGGGTACCGGGAAATAGTCGGCAGGGGTGCCGGGTGTCAGGTCCTTCAGGCTTTTCAGCAATTGCCCGTTTTCCGTATAATACAGGTCGGTTTCCTGTTTGCCTTGCTCGACTTCGACGATGTAAATCGGTGTGGCGTCCGGTCTTTCGATTTTGGTGACATCGTCTTTTTTCCAGTTGCCGTATATGCTTTGCCCGATATGGCTCTGAATGGCGGCGGGGAGCATTTCGTATGCGAGTTCGCTTTTGGTCAGCATCCAGTTGCCTTTGCCGTCAAACCAGGCTTCGCATTCCGCGGTCCAGTCATAAAATTCGGCGATGTGGAAACCTTGCTTGTTTTCCCATTCCGTGTGTCTTGCCCTCGGGTATTTGGCTTTGAATGCGTTGACGACCTGCTGGTTGGGGATTCGGTTCTGTGCGTTGCAGGAATTGCCCGCTATGCCGAAAATCAGCGTCAGGGCGAATAAGAACAATTTCGTTTTCATAAGGTTCATTTTTAATGTATTTCTTTGGAATACTACGTTTCCCGGCGGGTGGCGGTTCTGTCCGGAGTTTTAATAATTGCAGTAAAAACCAAACGATTGTTCGGCGGTTTCAGGCGGCAAGTCCGTGTGGACGGGTGCGCGATACGACCAAGATGCTGAATTCGTAGAGCAGATAAAGCGGAGCGGATACCAGCAGCAGGGTGAAGATGTCCGATGTCGGGGTGATGATGGCGGCGACAATCAGGATGCCGACCAGGGAATGCTTCCGTAGCTTTTTCAGTTTCCCGGCGGTGATGAGGCGAAGTTTTGCCAAGAAATAGGCGATGACGGGGATTTCAAAGGCGGCTCCCAACAACAGGGACAACATGGTGAAACTGCTGATGTAGGAGGAGAGTGAAATCAGGTTGGTGACGTTTTCGCTGACCTGGTAAGTTGCCAGGAAACGGAAAGACAGCGGAAAAATCACATAATAATTGAGCAGTACGCCCAGGATGAAAAGCAAGCCTGCCGGAACCAGGATTTTCACGCAGGTACGGCGTTCTGCCGCGTGCAATGCCGGACTGATGAAGCCGAACAGGGCATAAATGATGTAGGGGGATGCCAGCAGGATGCCTGCGTACAATGCCATGCTCATGTGAACCATGAACTGGGAGGTCAGTTGGGTATTGATCAATTCCACGTGAAAATCCCCGACTGCCAGCGAGGGCATGGCGAAATCGGCGGCAAGACGGTTGAAAAAACGATACAGGATGAAATCGGAACGTTGCGGGGCAAGGATGATGCCGAACAGGACATCCTTGAAGCAAAAGGCGATGCACGCCAGACAAATCACAGCCACTGCCATGCGAAAAAATACCTTTCTAAGCTCATCCAAATGATCCCAGAAAGTCATTTCCTTTGTAGCATCTCCCATGGCTGCGCAGGTGTTATTCTTTTTCCTTGTCGTCGGAGTTCAGGTCCTGTTCGATGCCGTTCATGCCGTCCTTGAAGCTCTTGACACCTTTACCCAGTCCTTTCATCAGTTCGGGTATTTTTCTTCCGCCAAACAGCAACAATACAATCAGGGCGATGAAAAGGATTTCTTGTCCGCCTAAACCGAAAATGAATAATCTTCCAAGCATATCAATAATTTTTTATTCGGTCAAAGATAAGCATTTCTCTTGTAAATTTTTCATAAAAATGAAAGGGGCAGGGAATTCAGCCGTAAAATATTACATTTGCAGTGTGGTTTGCAAACAATCAACGGAAATGAGCGAGAAGAGAACGGCATCCTTTGTGTTTGAACAGGAACGAAACAAGCTGCGGCGCAGTTTCTCCACCATGATAAAGGTGGTGGGACCGGTTTGCAATTTGGATTGTGACTATTGTTACTATCTGGAGAAGGACGCCTTGTTTCCGGGGAAGAAGTTCAACCTTTCCGCTTTCGGGATGAAAGAGGAGGTACTGGAAAAGTTCATCCGGGATTACCTCGCTTCGCAGCCTCAGGAACATGTCGAGTTTGTCTGGCACGGCGGGGAACCGACATTGCTGGGCGTGGATTATTTCCGCAAGGCGCTGGCGTGGCAGAAAAAGTACGGGGAGGGCAAGCGGATTGCCAATGTGTTGCAGACGAACGGTACGCTGATAGACGACCGCTGGGCGGAATTTTTAGCGGAGAATCGTTTCTTGTGCGGTCTTTCGATAGACGGACCGAAAAAATTTCACGATAATCACCGGCGTTTTGCCGACGGAAGGGGTTCCTGGGAGAAGGCGGTGGAGTGTGCGCGGATTTTCCGGAAACATGGGGTGGAATTCAATACGATGTCGGTGGTGAATGCCTCAAACAGCAAAGAACCGGTTGCCGTGTACGAATTTTTGAAGGAAATCGGCAGTCGCTTCATGCAGTTTTCTCCGATAGTGGAGCGAATCGCCTTGGATGAAGATGAGGAATTGTCCATTGTGGACAACCGCTATGCCAAGGAAACGGCGTTGATGCGGGAAAACGTCAGTGCGGAGGCGTGGGGAAATTTCCTGTGCCGTATTTTTGACCGGTGGGTGAAGACGGACGTGGGGCATTGCTATGTCAACTGGTTCGACAACACCCTGGCGGCTTATGTCGGGCAAATGCCCTCTTTGTGTTCCATGGCTCCCTATTGCGGATGTTCCCTGGCGATAGAGCACAACGGGGATGCTTTTTGCTGCGACCATTTCGTTTTTCCGGAGTACCGTCTGGGGAATATCTTCCAGCAGGACATTGCGGAAATGGCGAAAAGCGACAAGCAGTTGTTTTTCGAGCAATATAAAAAAGATTCGCTGTCTGCCCGTTGCCGCTCGTGCGCCTATCTGAACGCCTGCGGGGGGGATTGTCCCAAGAACCGGATTGCCCGGACGGACGAGGGGGAGGCGATTTCCTGTCTGTGCCAGGGATTCCGGATGTTTTTCGAGCATACCCGGAAGCATTTTGAATTCATGGCGAACGAATTGAAGAATCAGCGTCCGCCCGCCAATGTCATGAAAGCGAAGCTGGATTTTTAATAATCTTTTCAAATCTCTTTGGGAATCGAGTTTTTATTTTTTATTTTGTCTCATATTTCAATTCCGTCTGTTTCTATGCAGACGATTTTACTACAAAAATAAAAATCCTTATTACAAGTCTATGTACGACATTCTGGAACTAAATGACAAGTTGCTCACCGATTTGCGGCAAATTGCTAAGACGTTGAATATTAAAAGAGTAGAATCTTACAAAAAACAAGAATTAATCTATAAGATACTGGACCAGCAGGCGTTGGTGGCGGCACAGTCGGAATCGGCTGCCGAGGCTCCGGTTCGGCGTTCCGAACAGGAAGGTGGCAGGCGGGAAAGAAGACCCCGTGCGCGCGTCATGCGTTCCGGAGTTGAAAAAGTGGGGGATTCCAAGGGAGGAGTGCCCAAGTTCGCCCGTCATGACGAGGCAAGACGGGAAGACAACAAGCCGGAAAACGGTGCCCGGGAAGAAGCTGTCCGGCAGCCGGAGAGACGGGAAGAAACCGCTCCGGAGGAGAAAGCTCCGATGATGACGGGCGGAAAGCCCCAGGAAGAACAGCCCTCTCGCATGGAGCGGCGTCCGGAAGATTTTCACCGCAATCAGCAGCAGCGTGAAGATTTCCGCCAGGGCAGACGGAAAGAGTTCGGCAAGAAGCAGCAGATGCCTCCCCGCAAGGAACAGCCCATGCGTTTCGTGCATGACGATGTATTGGAGAAGGAGCTGGATTTCGGAGGGAACGATGTGGATTTTGAAAAGGAAGACTATACTTATACGGCGGAACAGGAGATGAATCAGGTGCACGAGCCTGAAATCCAGGAAAACCGTTACGATGAAAACAACCGTTACGAGGACAGGCACAGGGAGGCTCCCAACGGAAATATCAATCCCAACAAAATGCGTTTTGACAAACGGGACAAGTATTATGAATTCGAGGGGATTATCTTGAATTCCGGCGTGTTGGAAATCATGCCCGACGGGTATGGCTTCCTGCGTTCTTCCGATTACAATTACTTGAACTCGCCGGATGACATTTACGTGTCCCAAAGCCAAATCAAACTGTTCGGTTTGCAGACCGGCGACACCGTCGAGGGTACGGTACGTCCTCCGAAAGAGGGGGAAAAATATTTTCCGTTGATCAAAGTGGAGAAAATAAATGGCAAGTCTCCGGACGCCGTGCGTGACCGGATTCCTTTCGACCACCTGACTCCGCTTTTCCCGAATGAGAAATTCAATATCACCGGAGGCGGAAGGGCGACGCTTTCCACCCGGGTCGTGGATATGTTCGCACCGATAGGCAAGGGGCAGCGCGGATTGATTGTCGCCCAGCCCAAGACGGGTAAAACCGTTCTGCTGAAAGAGATTGCAAACGCCATTGCCGATAATCATCCGGAAGTTTACCTGATTATCCTGTTGATAGACGAACGTCCCGAGGAGGTGACGGATATGGCTCGCAGCGTGAGGGCGGAAGTGATTTCTTCCACTTTCGACGAACCGGCGGAACGCCATGTGAAAGTGGCCAACATCGTGCTGGAGAAGGCAGTGAGAGTTCTACATCTTGATAAACAGGAGAC